>JAUSAX010000150.1 GCA_030652315.1 Afipia sp.
CATGAACACCTCGAATCCTTACGACGGCGACCGCGTGCCGGGCGCGGTCGGCTTTCCGCTGCCGGGCGTGTCGGTGCGCGTCACCGATCCGGAAACGGCCAAGGAGCTTGCGCGCGAAGCGATCGGCATGATCGAGGTCAAGGGCCCGAACGTGTTCAAGGGCTACTGGCGGATGCCGGAGAAAACCGCAGCGGAGTTTCGCAAGGACGGCTTCTTCATTACCGGCGATCTCGGCAAGATCGACGCGCGCGGCTATGTCCACATTCTCGGGCGCGGCAAGGATCTGGTGATCTCCGGCGGCTTCAACGTCTATCCGAAGGAAGTCGAGAGCGAGATCGACGCCATTCCCGGCGTCACCGAGTCGGCGGTGATCGGCGTGCCGCACGCGGATTTCGGCGAAGGCGTCACGGCGGTTGTAGTCAGCGACAGGAAGACCGCACTCGATGAAGCAAGCGTGCTGCGTGCGCTCGATGGACGGCTGGCGAAATTCAAGATGCCCAAGCGCGTGATCTTCGTCGACGATCTGCCGCGCAACACCATGGGCAAGGTGCAGAAGAACGTGCTGCGCGACAGCTACAAGGATCTTTACAAGACGTAGCGGCGAAACGCCGATTGCGCGCCCGTCATTCCGGGGCGCGAGTGAAACGAGCGAACCCGGAATCTCGATGAGCTCTGCGAGATTCCGGATCGGCCCGCTTCGCGAACCGTCCGGAATGACGGTGTGGCTTAATTGCTCAATACCCCGTCGCCAGGCTGACGACGAAACGCGACGATACGATCAGAAGATAAATCCCGAACGCGATTTCGAGTTTGCGCTTGGTGAGCAAATGCGCAACGCGCACGCCGAGCGGCGCGACCAGCAAGCTCGTCGGCATCACCAGCGCCGCGCCGATCAGCGAGATATAACCGACCGCGAACGGCAGTTGCAGCGCCGCGACTTCAGGGAAGCGCGACGCGGCGGGCCAGCCCGCATAGATGTAGCCGAGCGCGCCGGGGATCGAGATCAGCACCGCAAGGCCCGCCGATGTGCCGATCGCCTGATGGATCGGACGGCCGTAGAAGGTCATCAAGAGATTCGAGAACAGCCCGCCGCCGATCCCCATCAGGGTCGAGAGCAGGCCGATGAAGAATCCGTAGACCTTCATGAAAATACCTTTCGGCATCTCATCGCCGAGCCGCCAGTTCTCCTTGCCGAGCAGCAGCCGCGCGGCGGCCGACCACGCCACGCCGACAAAGACAACCTTGAACAGTTTCTCCGGCGCGTAGCGCGCGATCACGCTGCCGAGGATGACGCCGCCGAGTATCGGCAGCGCCCACCTCTTGAGGATGTCCATGTCGACACTGCCGCGCTTGTGGTGGGCCTGCCATGAGCGGATCGAGGTCGGGATGATGATGGCCAGCGACGTGCCGATGCAGAGCGCCATTCGCGCATCCAGCGGGACGCCTGCGATGCGGAAACATTCGTACAGCACCGGCACCAGCACGGCGCCGCCGCCGATGCCGAAAATCCCGGCCAGAAACCCCGCCAGCGCCCCGGTCGCCAGCAGCAGCAGAACAAGTTCAAGCAGTTGCGGGGTGGTCAGACCGGCGATCATGCGACGGCCTTGTTGCCGGGATGCCCAACCATTTCAATCCATTTCCAAGTGCTGCGGTGAATCCCGCTTCAGGTGTGTTCTGCGGGTTTCGTGGTATACGAAAAACATGTATGCCAGAAGGACTAAACTGCGGATAAAGAAGCGGTTTTTGATTCAATCCTTGGTCAATTCTGCGTTGCGCTCGTTCCGCCTTCTCCGTAAATAGAAGCCCTCTAATAACCCGATCCCGCATAAAAAGTCGGCAGCTTTGGTCTGCCGCAAACCGTTAAAGTCGCGCATGGCACCCAGGATCGACCGTCCGCTTTCACCTTTCATGACCTACCGCTGGACGCTGACGATGGCGATGTCCATCGTTCACCGCGTCACCGGTATCGCCCTTTATGTCGGAACGCTGCTGATGGCGTGGTGGCTGATCGCCACCGCCTCCGGACCCGGCGCCTACGCAAACATCCAGGGCTTCACCTCGAGCTGGATCGGACGCGTCATCGTGTTCGGCTACACGTGGGCGCTGCTGCATCACATGCTGAGTGGCATCCGGCATTTCATCTGGGATCTCGGCTACGGCTTCGGCCCCTCCGAGCGCGAATGGCTCACCCGCGCCGCCCTGATCGGCTCCATCACCCTGACGATCGTGGTGTGGGTCGTCGCTTTCGCAGTGGGAGGCGGACGATGAGCGCCAACAACGCAAAGCCCTCGACTTCTATCCGCACGCCGCTGTCCCGCGTCCGCGGACTTGGTTCCGCGAAAGCAGGCACCTCGGACTTCTTCCGCCAGCGCGTCACTGCGGTCGCGATGGTGCTGCTGTTCGTGCCGGTGATCGTGATCATCATGTCGCTGCTCGGCCGCAACCAGGCCGGCGCCGCGCAGATCCTCGGCTCGCCGCTGGTCGCCGTCATCATGATCCTCTTCATCATCGCCAGCGTCTGGCACATGAAGATCGGCATGCAGGTCGTGCTGGAAGATTACGTCACCGACGAGAAAACCAAGCTCGCGGCGATCATCGCGAACAATTTCTTTTCGGCGGCGGTCGGTCTCGCATCGATCTACGCCATTATCAAACTGTCGTCGGGAGTTTAATTGATGGCATCGAATGGCCAGAGTGCGCCCGGCGCGAACGGCAGCGCTAACGGGAAGGCTGCCTACGCGATTGAAGACCATACCTATGACGTGATCGTCGTCGGCGCAGGCGGCGCGGGTCTGCGCGCGGTCGTCGGCTGCTCGGAAGCGGGCCTGCGCACGGCCTGCATCACCAAGGTTTTCCCGACGCGGTCGCACACGGTCGCGGCGCAAGGCGGCATCTCCGCCTCGCTCGGCAACATGCACAAGGACGACTGGCGCTGGCACATGTACGACACCGTGAAGGGGTCGGACTGGCTCGGCGATCAGGACTCGATCGAATACATGGTGCGCCACGCGCCCGAGGCCGTCTACGAACTCGAGCATTGGGGCGTGCCGTTCTCGCGCACCGAAGACGGCAAGATCTATCAGCGCCCGTTCGGCGGCATGACCCTGGACTACGGCAAGGGCCAGGCGCAGCGCACCTGCGCCGCCGCCGACCGCACCGGCCACGCCATGCTGCACACCATGTACGGCCAGGCGCTGCGTCACTCAGCGGAATTCTTCATCGAGTTCTTCGCCATCGACCTGATCATGGACGATCAGGGCGTCTGCCGTGGCGTGATCGCGCTCAAGCTCGACGACGGCACGATCCATCGCTTCCGCGCCCAGACGACAATTTTGGCCACCGGCGGCTATGGCCGCGCCTATGCCTCGTGCACCTCGGCGCACACCTGCACCGGCGACGGCGGAGCGATGGCGCTGCGCGCCGGCCTGCCCTTGCAGGACATGGAGTTCGTCCAGTTCCACCCGACCGGCATTTACGGCTCGGGCTGCCTTGTCACCGAAGGCGCGCGCGGCGAAGGCGGCTATCTCGTCAATTCGGAAGGCGAGCGCTTCATGGAGCGCTATGCGCCGTCGGCGAAGGATCTCGCCTCGCGCGACGTGGTCTCGCGCGCGATGACCATCGAAATCCGCGAGGGCCGCGGCGTCGGCAAGAAGAAGGATCACATCTACCTTCATCTCGATCACCTTGATCCGAAGATCCTGCATGAACGCCTGCCGGGCATCTCGGAATCGGCGCGAATCTTTGCCGGCGTCGATGTGACCCGCGAACCGATCCCGATGATCCCGACCGTGCACTACAACATGGGCGGCATCCCGACGAACTATCACGGCGAAGTCGTCACCAAGAAGAACGGCGACGACAACGCGGTGGTCCCCGGCCTGATGGCGGTCGGCGAAGCCGCCTGCGTGTCGGTGCACGGCGCCAACCGTCTCGGCTCCAACTCGCTGATCGATCTCGTGGTGTTCGGCCGCGCCGCGGCGCTGCGCTGCGCCGAGAAGCTCACCGCCAATGCCTCGCAGCCGGACCTGCCCGCCAGTTCCTCGGATCTCGCGCTCGGACGCCTCGATCATTTCCGCCATGCCTCGGGCGGCACGCCGACCGCGAAGCTGCGCGAGAACATGCAGCAGGTGATGCAAAACAACTGCGCGGTGTTCCGCACCGGCGACGTTCTGAAGGAAGGCCAGGAGCTGATCCACAAGGTTTACGGCGGCATCGGCGACATCGGCGTGTCCGACCGTTCGCTGGTGTGGAATTCCGACCTCGTCGAGACCCTCGAATACGACAACCTGATTTCTCAGGCCGTGGTGACGATGGACTCGGCGGCGAACCGCACCGAGAGCCGCGGCGCCCATGCCCGCGAGGATTTCGCGGATCGCGACGACAAGAACTGGATGAAGCACACGCTGTCGTGGATCGACAGCAAGGGCAACTCGACCATCGATTACCGCCCGGTGCACGACTACACGATGACCAACGACGTTCAGTACATTCCGCCGAAAGCGCGCGTTTACTGATCGCCGCATAGAGTTACGCGAACAAGCGAAGGTTCGAGACCATGGTTGAATTCGCCCTCCCGAAGAATTCGAAAATCACCGGCGGCAAGGAATGGCCGAAGCCGGCCGGCGCGACCGAACTGCGCGAGTTCAAGGTCTATCGCTGGAATCCGGACGACGGCAAAAACCCCGGCATCGACACCTATTACGTGAACACCCACGATTGCGGGCCGATGATTCTCGACGCCCTGATCTGGATCAAGAACAACGTCGATCCGACGCTGACCTTCCGCCGCTCCTGCCGTGAAGGCGTCTGCGGTTCCTGCGCCATGAACATCGACGGCACGAACACGCTGGCCTGCACCCGCGCGATGGACGAGGTCGAGGCCGGCCCGATCAAGGTCAATCCGCTGCCGCATCAGCCGGTGGTGAAGGATCTCGTGCCGGATCTGACCAACTTCTATGCGCAGTACGCCTCGATCGAGCCATGGCTGCACACCACCAGTCCCACGCCGCAGAAGGAATGGAAGCAGTCGCCGGAAGACCGCGCCAAGCTCGACGGTCTTTACGAGTGCATCCTGTGTGCCTGCTGCTCGACCTCGTGCCCGAGCTACTGGTGGAACTCTGACCGCTTCCTCGGCCCGGCCGCGCTGCTCGCTGCTGATCGCTGGGTGAAGGACTCGCGCGACGAGGCCACCGGTGAGCGCCTCGACAATCTGGAAGATCCGTTCCGGCTCTATCGCTGCCACACCATCATGAACTGCGCGAAAGCCTGCCCGAAGGGACTCAACCCGTCGGAAGCCATCGCCGACCTCAAGCTGAAGATGGTCGAACGACAGGTCTGAGGATCTGATTCAGACTTGTAAGCCAATCTCTCGTTTGTCATGCCCGGCTATAGCCGTCTGCCTTGCGCAGACGGCGTAAACTTGTCTGCGCTGCCGGGCATCTCGCTTATGGGAGCACTTTGCCAGCCGTGTCGGGATCACCGGGTCAAGCCCGGCCATGACGGTCCTGGAAAATGTTGCAAGAGAATCCCTCCTTGAAACGCCGCCCCGCACGCGCGAAGACTGGCGGGTGAGTTCTCGCTCGCGTCATTCTCGGACCGATCACGGCGGCAGTTGGCGGCATGGATTTAACCTCACGCCTCGAAATCATGAACTGGCTGGCCGGCGCCGGCCTGTCCGGTCTTGCTGAAACTGACCTCGTCCGTGGGTTCTGCGAGCGCAGCAGGGCCGCCGGACTGGAACTGTCGCGCGGCATCGTTTTTATCGACACACTTCATCCGGTTTTCGAGGGACGCGGTTTTCGCTGGAACGACGTCGAGTCGAACGAAAGTGATCTCATTGAGTATGAGTCGACCAGCGAAGGGGAAGCGGCCGAGAACTGGCGGCGCTCGCCGTTCTACACCATGCTTCAAACCGGCCAGAACGAACTCTGCATCGACAGCGATGACGAGCATTTCAAGATGACGACGAAACTCGTTGGAGACGGCCACAAACACTTCGTAACATTTGTTCACCGGTTCGGGGATGCCGGAATCATCGGCGAAATGGACTGCGTCTACTCGCTCTGGTGTATGCGGCAGGAGAACGGATTCAATGAAGACGCGCTTGGTGCGATGCGCGATCTCGTACCATTGCTGGGGCTGGCGGTGAAATCAGCCGCGCATGCCCGCATCGCCCGCACCATCGGGCATGTCTATCTCGGCCGCGATGCCGCCGAACGGGTTCTCAGCGGGCGCATTTCACGCGGCGTCGCCGACCGCATCAACGCGGTGCTGTGGTTCTCGGATCTGCGCGGTTCGACGGCGATCAGCGAAGCGATGGACCCGGCCGAGATCATTCCCTTCCTCAACGACTATGCCGACGCAGCCATTAGTGCGATCCACGACGAAGGCGGCGACGTGCTCAAGCTGATGGGCGACGGCGTACTCGCGATTTTCAATCAGGACGACATGGCCGCGGCACGGCGCGCGGCGCTGCGCGCGGAGAACCAGTTCAGAAAGAACATTCTGGTTCTCAACGACCGGCGCACCTCCGAGAACAGGCCGACCACCTCCGCCTATGTGGGCCTGCATGTCGGCGAGGTGTTCTACGGCAATATCGGCAGCGAAGAACGGCTCGACTTCACCGTGGTGGGTCCGGCGGTCAACGAGGTCAGCCGCATCGCCTCGATGTGCCGCTCCGTCGAGCGCGAGCTTCTGGTGTCCTCGGCGTTTCTTGCCGGGATCAATGCCTCCGGAAGCGCACATTTCGTCTCGACCGGACGTTACGCGCTGCGCGGGATCGGGCGGGCGGAGGAACTGTACACGCTGGATCCTGAAATCAGGGCCGATGGGCAGGCCGCCAGCCGGTTCGAGAAGTATCTGCAGGATCGCAACCACTGAGTTGTTGTGCCGCCGTCAGTTCAGCGTCCCGATGCGCTCGAGTTCGGGGACGTCGCGCACGTGCAGGATGCCGCCCGAAAATTCGATCAGGCCGCGATCACGAAACTGGCTGAGGACACGGCTGACGTGCACGGGTGTCAGTCCGACTGCGTCCGCGATATGCTGCTGGCGCAGCGGCACACGGTAGCGCTGGTCGCGGACAACATTGCGGGCGGCGATCCTTCGCATCAGGTGCAGGAACAGATATGCGATCCGCTCGTCGGCGGAGCGCTGACCGAGTGCGGTGATAAATTCGTCCGCGTCGTTGATCGTGTTCACGCAGGATTTCGCCAGAGTGGCGGAGAAGCCGGGATTCATCGCGAACCTGGTCTGGACTTCCGAGCGCAGGAATCCGCTGAGACGAACCTCGGTCAGCGCCTGCGCGGAAAAATGCGGCCGCTCCTCGAACACCGTCACCGCCGAGACCAGATCGCCCGGCAGCACGAAATTCAGGATCTGCCTGCGACCGTTGGACAACTGGAAGAACCGGAACGCCCATCCGTTGCACAACACGAAGACCCGCTCGCACGGCTGGTTACGCACCATGACCTGCTCGCCCGCACGCGCGCCGCGATAATGCTGCCAGTTCGGCTGCTCATCCGATGACGCGTCCTCAACGGGCTTGCCAAGCAGCGCGCCGCAAAAACCGGACGTGCGATTTGGGCAGGTGACGCACGGCCAACCAGACTTCATTCAGACAACTCTCACCAATCCTGCCCTCACCTCTTTGTGACGGCTTCGATGAACCTTAAAGCATGCGGCGTGTGGGATCACGCTCATCGATTGCAAAAACGCCGACGTCTGCCGGGCTGAGTCCGCTCAGCGGACGAACGCATGTATGGCATCCACGATGCCACTCTCCAACTTGATGTAGATCAACAATCTGCATCAACACGGGACGACGAGCCGTTAATCACGCTCGATAACAATTCCCGCATCGATATTGCGTTCTCCTGATTCCCTTTTCTGCCGGATGGATTCTTCCGGATTTTGATGCCTCCAGATTTGGCGCGGACAAGACGGCGACGCTCGCCTTCCTTGCTCGAAATTTTTGCCGGGATATTCCATGGACAAGCTCATTCGCTTTCTCAACATCGATCCCGCGGCAACGCGCCATGCCGCGGCGATCTGGTCTCTCATCGAACATCGCATCGAGCACATCATCGAAACATTCTATGCCGACGTCCGGCAATCGGACGCGGCCATGGCGCTGAGCGACCAGACCATTCAACACCTGAAGGTGAAGCAAAAGGATCACTGGCGCGCGCTGTTCGAAAGCCGCCTCGACCTGCAGTACTTCAACAGCGCCTCGCTGATCGGCATCAAGCACGCCGAAATCGGCCTCGACCCCAAATGGTACATCGCCGGCTACGCGCGTATCAAAGGCGATTTCGCGCGCATCATCCTCAATGCGCCGCTGCCGCTACTGACCAAAGCCGACCTCGTCGTGACGCTCGACAAGTATGTCGCGCTGGACATGGCGCTGGCGATTTCCTCCTACACGTCGCTCCTCGTTGACTGATGCACGCGCCTTCCGGCAGCGCGCTTGGCGCTGCCAATCGTCCCCGGTATTTACCGAATTTCATTTCAGCAAAAGGATCCTTCCCGATGTTTCAATGGCGCCCTGACACCCGCGAAGCCGTCAAATCGATCGCAACCGACAGCATCACCGCCAACGTGATGGTGGCCGACGCCAACCTCACCATCGTCTACATGAACAGCGCCGTCATGACGCTTCTGAAGGAAGCCGAGAGCGACATCCGCAAGGATCTGCCGCAGTTCAACACCGCCACCCTGATCGGCAGCAGCATCGACGTGTTTCACAAGAACCCCGCCCATCAGCGCAAGTTACTGGAGAATCTGAGCGTCACCCACCGGGCGACGATCCAGGTGGGCGGCCGTTCGTTCGACCTCGTCGCAACGCCGCTGACGGACAAGGCCGGACGGCGCGCGGGCATCGTTGTCGAATGGGCGGATGCCGCGATCCGTTTGCAGAACCTCGCATTCGCGGCTCAGGCAGATGCGATCGGCAGGGCGCAGGCGGTGATCGAGTTCTGGATGGACGGCACTGTCCTCACCGCCAACGAGAACTTCCTGACCGCGATGGGTTATGCGCTGGCCGAGATTCAGGGCAAGCATCACAGCATGTTCGTCGAACCGGCTATGCGCGACAGCGCGGCATACCGCCAGTTCTGGGAGCAGCTGAATCGCGGCGAGTATCAGGCCGCGGAGTACAAGCGCGTCGGCAAGGGAGGCCGGGAGGTGTGGATTCTCGCCTCCTACAATCCGGTGCTCGATCAGCGCGGCACGCCGTTCAAGATCGTGAAATTCGCAACCGACATCACGCAGCAGAAACTGCGCACCGCCGATCTCGACGGCCAGATGAGCGCGATCAACCGGTCGCAGGCCGTGATCGAATTCGGGATGGACGGCACGGTCCTCGCCGCCAACGAGAACTTCTTGCGGACGCTCGGGTATAGCATTGAGGAGATTCAAGGCCGCCACCACAGCATGTTCGTCGATCCGTCCGAACGCAACGACGCCGCGTATCGCGAATTCTGGGCCAAGCTCAATCGCGGCGAATATCAGGCTGCCGAATACCGGCGCATCGGCAAGGGCGGACGCGAGGTGTGGATCCAGGCCTCCTACAATCCGATTCTCGATTTGAACGGCAAACCGTTCAAGGTCGTGAAGTACGCCACCGACACCACCGCGCAGGCCATCGCCCGCATGAAGAACGAGCATGTGCGCGGCATGATGGAGTCGGTTGCAGCCGGCGCCGAGGAACTGAATGCCTCGGTGCGGGAGATCGCCGAGGCGATGATGAAGTCGAAGGAGACCGCGACGACCGCTGTCGGCCGGGCGGAAGCGGCCGACGAACAGGCGCTGCGTCTCAGCACAGCTGCGGAATCGATGAGCGGCATCGTCCAGTTGATCGGCGACATCACCGGGCAGATCAACCTGCTGGCGCTGAACGCCACGATCGAATCCGCGCGCGCGGGGGAAGCCGGGCGCGGCTTCGCCGTGGTTGCGGCGGAGGTGAAAAGTCTCGCCAATCAGGTCAAGCAGGCCGCCGACCGCATCGGCGCCGAGATCCAGAACCTGAGCGGAATTTCGGGCGACGTGATCGGCGCGCTCGACGCCATCAAGCAGGCGATCCGGAGTGTCAGCGAGTATGTCACGTCCACCGCTGCCGCGGTCGAGGAACAAAGCACCGTGACCGGCGAGATGTCCGCAAGCATGCAGCAGGCCGCCGTTGAGGCGGCCAGCATCGGGCGCAGCGCGACCGGATAATTTTTGCCGTATCCGCGCCCCAAGGCAATCGCGATTGATGCAGGTCAACACGGTTCTCCGCGTAGGAGCCAGTATAGATGCATGCCTGTCGCCCTGATTCTGAGTTTTGCGCTTTTTGCCTTCGCGATGACGAGTTCGGCCATGGCCGCCTCGCCCGCCGAACTGCGCGGACGCACCTTTGCGCAAACGAACTGCGCACGCTGTCATTCGATCGATCGCTCCACGGCCAGCCCTCTTGCAATCGCGCCGCCCTTCAGAACGCTGCACAAGAAGTATCCCATCGATACATTGGCAGAAGCCCTCGCCGAAGGCATCGATACCGGCCATCCCACCATGCCGATGTTCGTGCTCGAGCCCGATCAGATCAACGATCTGCTGTCGTTCCTGAAAAGCCTGAAATAGCTGTCTCACGCGCAAAACGGCGGGCATCGGCCTTGAAACGGCGCGGCAGGTGCGCGATGACTGGCGCATGAACGACAATCAGAAGCCATTCGGCAGCTATGCTCCCAATGCCCTGCAGCGCGCGGTGATCGCCGCCGCGCACGGCTCAGGCCTCAAGCGCGGCGCGTTCCGACCCTGGCTGTCGCGGCTGGTTCATCTGTTTGGCTCCGGCCCGATCGACGCCACCTATCAGGGCGCGTCGTTCCGCCTGCACCACCTCGCCAGCGGGACTGAGCGCGGCGCGCTGTTCAATCCCGATTACAATCTGCCCGAGCTGGATTTTTTGCGCGAGCACGCGCCGCGCGGAGGCACCTTCGTCGATGTCGGCGCCAATGTCGGCACCTATGCGGTCGCGCTGGCCAAGCATGTCGGCGAGACCGGCCGCGTCATCGCCATCGAACCGCATCCGGTATCGAGCACGCGGCTCGCCTTCAACGCCCGCGCCTCGCAGCTGGGAAATCTTTCGCTGGTGGTCGCCGCGGCCGGCGACACCGAAGGCGAACTGATGATCGAGACCGACGGCGGCAATCTGGGCGCCAGCCACATTTCAGAGACCGGCGGCACCAGGGTGGCGGCGCACCGGCTGCTGACGATCCTGCGCGATGCCCGGATAGAGCGCGTCGATGCGCTCAAGATCGACGTCGAAGGTTATGAAGACCGCGTGCTGACGCCGTTCTTCCGTGAAGCGCCGGAGTCATTGTGGCCGCGTGCCGTCGCCATCGAGCATCTGGAGCGAAAAGAATGGCTGCACGATTGCATCAAGGACATGGTCGGCCTCGGCTACGGCATCGCGGGGAAGACGCGCAGCAACACGCTGCTGGTGCGCAGATAAGCCTGACTCAGGTCCATTGAATCAGATTCCATCCCCGCTCGTCCCCGCGAAGGCGGGGACCCAGACTTTTTGAAGACTGGATTCCCGCTGACGCGGGAATGAGCGGAGAGGTCGTGTTTGTGTGATGACCTACTTGAACACGGGCAGTACGAAGATCGCGACGCCGACCGCCATGGCCGCGGCGAACACCAGCGAGCGCGCGGTCGGCTGATTGTAGATGTACAGCAGCGCGTGGGCGATCCGCAGCAGGATATAGAGCACCGCAAGCACGTTCACCGTGTAAACCGGCGCACCCATGGTGAGTGCGATCACCACCGCGGCCGCGAAGAACGGGAAAGTTTCCAGCGCATTCTGGTGCGCGGCATAGGCCCGCCGGTTTTTCGGCGGAAAATTCTCGTAATCTTCGCGCGGATAACGGTTGTCGCTCTCGACACCGAGCTTGGCGTATTTCGCCAGCACGTAAGGCATCAGCGCGGCGATCAGGACGCACCAGTAGGCAAGCGGCATTGAACGGTCCCCCGAATATCTTGCGTTAACCCTGTCTCCTTGGCCGCAGCCCCGCTGTCAATATGCGTGAAACCCCAACCACGCGCGGCCCGCGACGGAACATAGCCTGCTCCCGCCCGTTGTCCTGATCAACAGACATCGAGGAAATGACCACATGACAGGCAGCACCGCGTCAAACGATACCGACCGCGTATGGAATCTTGCAGAGAAAATCTCCGTCGCCATGCTGGCGAGCTGGGACGGACAGAACCCGCATTCGCGCCCGATGAGCGCGCATATCGCACGCAATGAGAACGCGTTCTATTTTCTCGCCGACCGGCGCAGCCACAAGGATGACGACATCAGGAAATTCCCGACCGTCTGCCTCGCCTTTGCCGATGCCAGCGATCAGAAGTACGTCTCGATCACCGGCGAAGCCTCGGTCTCCAACGACCGCGCCAAGATCAAGGAGCTGTGGACCACATGGGCCAAGGCATGGTGGCCGTCAGCGGACGATCCGAACATCTGTTTGCTGAAGGTTGTGCCGACGCAGGCCGAGTATTGGGACACGCCGGGCAAGATCATCAGTTCGATCAAGATGGCGGTTGCGGCCGCGACGGGCAATCGTCCCGACATCGGTGAGAACCGAAAGGTCGCGATGTGACGAAAGCATTCTCACAGCTCACCGGCGAGCCGGAGGAGATCCCGCCAGGCCAACCCGCGGAGCCGCCGCAGGAAAGTCCGCCGGGCAATCCGCGGCCTGAAGTCCCGCCGCCGATGCACGATCCGGTGGAGCCGGACTCGCCGCGCGAGCTTCCCCCGAACGCGCCCGATGAATTGCCAGTGCGCGGACCGAAAGGTCCGCGTACGCCTTATCCCGCGAACGATCCCGGCATCATCGATCTTCCCGGCTCCGACCCCGACGTCAATCCTGGTGCACCGCAACTGCCGCCCGGCACGATGCGCATCTTGCAGCGACGTATGAGCGTCGTATCTTAACGTACATTCATTCTGGACGCGGCGATTCGCTGTGTTGCGCGAAATAGTTGATCCCGTTTTGTCTTCGCCACATTACCGCCTAATCACTATCCACTGATCACAGTTCACTTCGTTGCGACGGGCGACAGCTTTCCGGCTGCTTGGCTTTCTTCTCACCCCAGAGGCTCCATGAAGAACATTCGACTCCTTCTGCTGACGACGACTGCGATCGCCGCCATTCAACTTTCGCAAGCGCCGGCGCACGCCGAGACGTCGTCGATCGTCGTCGCACAGGCCGCAGCACCTGCGGACCCGAACGCACCGAAGGCTCCGCCGAAGGCTGCTCCGCCCGCGCCTCCGAAGGCCGCGCCTGCGCCACCGCCAGCTCCCCCGAGAGCTGCGCCGCCGCCACCCGCACCTCCGAAGGCAGCACCACCTCCACCGCCTCCGCCGCGCGCTGCCCCGCCTCCGCCACCTGCGCCTCCAAAGGCAGCACCGCCTCCGCCACCCGCACCACCGAAGGCTGCTCCGCCGCCACCGCCAGCGCCTCCGAAGGCTGCGCCTCCACCACCGCCCGCGCCTCCGAAGGCTGCGCCGCCACCGCCAGCTGCGGCACCTAAGGCTGCCCCGCCGCCTCCGCCACCTGCGGCAGCTCCAAAGGCTGCGCCCGCGCCGACGACGGCACCTCCGCCGCCTCCGGCCGCGCGCCCCGCAACGCCGCCTCCGCCAGTACCCGGCACAGTTCCTGGCGCAGCACCTGCGCCATCGGGCGCGACACCGCCTGCCGGTGCGCCTTCGACTGCGCCTGCAACGCCACGTCCGCCGAATGCGCCTCCGGTTGCGCCCGGCGTGCGTGACGTGACGCCACCGCGACCTGACGGCGCACGTCCGCCAGCACCTGGCGCTGCGCCGGCGCCCACGACGCCACCCGCTGCAACGACGCCTGCCACTCCAGGCGCGACACCTCCCGCGACACCGGGTGCAACACCTCCTGCAACGCCCGGCGCAATTCCGCCTGCAACGCCGGGAGCCGCACCGGGCCAGCCGCCCGCTCCGGGACAGCCGGGATCAGGCGACCGACGCAGTCAGCGTCAGGGTCCACCGCCGGGAATGCCCGCAGGTACGCCGGTCGCGCCTGCAACTCTGCCGGTGGCCACGCCGCTGCCGCCGGCACCTGCAGTTCAGGCGACGCCGATCCCGATCCAGCAGCCGGGCACGCGTCCCACCGGACGGATGGATGACTTCCGTGGCCAGCGTCAGGAGCGGACGGAAGGCGGCCGCACCGTCATCACCGAACCGGGGCGCGTGATCGTGCGCGATCCGAACGGACAATCCTTCGTCCGTCACAACGACGTCGATCGTTTCCGTTACGGCGCGCGCGACGTGCGCGTGACCCGTGACGGCAACGATACCCGCACCGTCGTGGTGCGGCCCAACGGCACGCAGATCATCACGGTCAACGACCGCGACGGCCGGTTGCTCAGGCGCATCCGCCGTGACGAACGCGGCCGCGAGGTGATCATCATCGACAACCGGCGCGGACCCGGCTTCGGCGCCGGCCTGGCCGCCGGTGTGGTCGCCGGCGCCATCGGCGGCTACTTCGTGGCGCTGCCGCCGCCGGTGCTGCGCATTCCGCAGAACCGCTACATCGTCGAAGCAGAGGATGCGCCGCCGGAATTGATCTACGACACGATGATCGCCCCGCCGGTGGAGCGCATCGAGCGGCGTTATTCGCTCGATGAAATCCGCTACAGCCCCTCGGTGCGCCAGCGCATGCCGAGCATCGATCTCGACAGCATCAACTTCGAGATCGGGTCGTGGGAGATTCCACCGGATCAGGCCGGAAAGCTGCAGGCCATCGCCGACGGTCTCAACCGCGCCATTCAGCGCAACCCGAGCGCGGTGTTCCTGATCGAGGGCCACACCGACGCGGTCGGCAACGACGTCGACAACCTGTCGCTGTCGGATCGTCGCGCTGAATCGGCCGCCACGCTGCTGACCCAGCAGTTCAACGTGCCTGCGGAAAATCTCACATCGCAGGGCTACGGAGAGCAGTACCTGAAGGACCAGACGGATGGGCCGAGCCGCCTCAACCGCCGCGTCACCATCCGCAACATCACGCCGCTGCTGAACGGTGGTCAGGCCTCGCTGCCGCCACCGCCTCCGGGCACGGCGCCGCCGCGCCGCTGAGGCAGACGCACACAAGGAAAACGGCCGGGAGCAATCCCGGCCGTTTTTTTGTTGGCTACGAGCGAAGCCGTCGCTCTAACATTTCAGTGGCATCGGTGAGGACGGAGTCGATCTCGCCGCGACAGACGCCAAAGTCCTTTAGATCGCGGTCGTTCAATCCATGAAGCATCGATCGCACGACCTGACGTTCGCGATTGGCAATTGTGATCGCCACCCAATGATCGACCCGGCGCCCGATACGCCGCAGCAGAACAATAACCGTCCTTCGAAAACTGGATGTGATCGTTCTGGACGATCCAATGTGAGTCAGCATAGTCATTTGCTTGTTCCTTTGAATTTTACCGATCGGGGCGACCAGCCAGCCGGCCGCCCCGATGTTCAACAACGCGCTTCAAGCACCATGTTGAATGGAGTCCCCGCGGCCTTTCGCACACGGGAGAAACCCCCTTCATGAACGACTTCCGCGAGACGCTTTTCACCCGCCTGAGCGCCGAGCGCTTTACCCACCTCCTGATTGAGCGATGTGGGGACGCAGATGTTCGTGGAAGACGCGTAGTACACGCGGCCCACCGGGTTGAGATTTTCCGCAAGGCTGTCGCCCGCCATCGGCTCAACGAGCATCAACGTGCCGTCGGACTTCAGCGCAGCTTTCGCCTGCGAGATCGCACCGACCGGATCACCCATGTCATGCAGCGCATCAAACATCGTCACGAGATCAAATCCCGAGCCGGCGAAATCCTGCGCCTTTGCCACTTCAAAGCGAATGTTCTTCAAACCGCCGCTGTGGCTGCGCGCATGCGCAATCGACGCATCATGGAAGTCGATGCCGACAAATTCCGAATTCGGAAATGCCTGCGCCATGAGCACAGTGGAGACACCATGGCCGCAACCGACATCCGCGACCGTTGCGCCGCGTTCCAGCTTGGCCACAACGCCATCCAGCGCCGGCAGCCATTCAGCGACGAGATGCGCCTTGTAGCCGGGCCTGAAAAAACGCTCCACACCGCAGAACAGGCAGTTGCAGTGATCGCCCCAGCCGAGTCCTTTGCCGGACTTGAACGCATCCGCAAGCTTCGGCTCGTCGGCATAGATCGCGCTGAGCGAGACAAAGCCGCCGGTCATAAGAACGGGGCTGCTCTCGTCCGCAAACACGGCGGATTGCTCCGGCGTCATCGAGAACCTGTCGCTCGCGGCATTGTAGGTCACAAAGCCGGATGCAGCCTGCGACGACAGCCATTCGCGCACATAGCGCTCGTGCGTCCCGGTTCGTCGCGCCAGTTCGTCCGATGTCATGGAGTCCGCAGACAGGGCGCGAAAAAGCCCAAGCTTGTCGCCGAGAATAACAAGCGCTGCATTCGACGCCGCGCCGATTTCGTTCACAACGGTGCCGAGCAAAGGCTCGAGTTTCGTCATATCGAGGGTCATGGTCTGATCTTTTCTAAAATTGTTTCGGGTGCGTTATTTGATCGCGGGGTGAGATAGCGCTTGGTCCACCCGGCGTGTGAGAGGCAGAATGGCCGCTTTAGAGCCATTTGAGCCACCCGATGATCAGGAAGCCCTTCCACGTCAGCATCGTGGTTTTCCCGGAGTGCGACCCGTCTATCGTCTATGGCGTGTTCGACACGCTATGGGCCGTCGGGCGTTTTATGGGCGGCGACCGCTCCGATGAACCGCTGTTCGAACCGCGGCTGGTCGGAGCCAATCTCGGTCCCATGCAGCTTGTGACCGGCGTCAGCATCCTCCCGCAAGATTGCATTGCCGATGTCGAACACACTGACATTGTGTTTGTGCCAAACGTCGTCGTGGAGACTGCGGCAGCCCTGCGGGCCCTCGATCGCAGGCTGCTGGACTGGATCAAGGTGATGGACGCGCAAGGTTCGCAAATTTACGCGGCCTGCGGCGGCGCGATGGTACTGGCCGAAGCTGGTCTTCTCGACGGTCAGGAGGCAACGACCCACTGGACCTACGCGCCGTTGTTTCGTGAACAGTTTCCGAAAGTGACGCTGCATATCGATCGGCTGCTGGTGCAGACCGGACACGGACATAATCTGGCGTGCTCGGGCGGAGCGTCCTCATGGCAGGATCTCGCACTGCTGCTTGTCGCCAAGCATGGAGGCACGCAGGAAGCGATCCGGATGTCCAAGCTGTTTCTCTATCAATGGCATCGCGACGGACAGTTGCCGTACGCGTGCATGATCCAGAATGTAAAGCACGGAGACGCGATCATCGAGCGCAGTCAGCAGTGGATCGCCCAGAACTATCACAAGCCCGATATCGTCTCCGAACTTGTTCAGCAGTCGTCGCTTCCGAAACGCACGTTCGACCGGCGCTTCAAGGCAGCGACCGGCTATTCGCCGCTGGCATACATCCAGGCGCTCCGGATCGAGGAAGCGAAACAGATTCTGGAAACAAGCGATATCGCCGTGGAAGCCGTGGGCCGGGAAGTCGGCTACGAGGATGCTGCATCGTTTCGCCGGCTGTTTCGCAGGTATGCCGGACTTGGTCCCGGCGAGTATCGACGCAAGCTTCAGCCGCCAGAGATTGTAAGAAACGAGAATCTCAGCTGGAAGAATCAGCGTGGCGCTCCGCGCCGTTAGCGACTGATCCAGCCTTGTGAATTGACGCAAGAACGGCCGGGAGAAATCCCGGCCGTTTTTGTTTTCGATGTTCGCGGATCAAGCGCTCAGCGCGCGCGGCGGCAGGCAGGCTTCGCAGATCGCGGCCACGTGGCGATGATCGGTGCCGCAGCAGCCGCCGAGAATGCGCATCGCCGGAAACGCGCGCCGCAGCCCCCGGTAACGCTGGCCGAGATCGAACGGATCGCCCGCATCAAGCGTCGTGGATTCGTCAAGCTCCGCATGGCTCTTGGCCGAGGCATTGGCCCGCACGCCATGGATGCGCGTCATCCACGGCTCGCCCGCCTGCAGCGCCTGCTCGAAATGCGCCGGATGGGCGCAGTTGATCATGAAGTAGACGGGCGCGTTCTGCGTTTCGCGGTCCACGGTCTCAATGGCGTCGCGGAGCGTCTCTCCCTTGACGAGACGGCCGTCGGTTTCCACCGTGAACGAAATGGCGCACGGAATGGCATTTGCATGCGCGGCGCGCGCGATACCGATGGCTTCGTTGATGCCGGTGAGCGTGAACGCCGTCACCATGTCGGCGCCGGCTTCGGCAAAAGCTGAGATCTGCGCACCGTGATAGGCTTCGGCCTCATCGGCATCCGTGTTGCCCGCCTTGTAGCCGTCGCCGCGCGGCCCGATCGCGCCGCTGATGACGCAGGACATCTCTGCGCTCTCCCACTTCGCGCGCAGGCCTTTGAGAAGCGCGACGGCGCGGGTGTTGATCGATTTCAGCGACGCTGCATCGTAGCCGAGCTTCGCACCCCAGTCAGAATTGGCGCGCCAGGTCGGCGTGTCGAGCACGAAGCCGAGGCCATTGTCGCGCGCGATCGCAAGATAGCTCTCGTAGTATTTCGTCAGCAGCGCCCGGCCCTCCGCCGTGTCCAGCAGGACGAAGGACGCGAAGTGAGGCAGGTCCACGCCGTCATTGAAAATGAGCGACGTTTCCATGCCGCCGTCGGTCAGAAAAATGCCGCCACGCTGCTGTGGCAGGTCGTGTCGATATTTGGCCATTGTCTCTGCTCCGAAAAATCCGTGCGGTCGTCGCGGAAACGACGACTGAGGCACGGTCGCAGTGGTGCCGCAAGATGTCGCGGGAGGCTAGAATCCTCATGGTACGGCTGAAGCCGCCAAGGGGAAGTGCTATAAAATCAACTGTTTGATCGATCCGCCGGACCGCGCGCAGCGGCGTGCGCGCCGAAAACCAGACCGGCGGTGCAGTTTTATTTCTTTGCTGCGACCACGACTGATTGCTGGAGGCGCACATGGGAAAAGGCGAAGCCACACGCGAGCGGATTCTCGAAATTGCGGAAGCCGCCGTGCTTGCCAAGGGGTTCGGCGCGACGTCCATCGATGAAGTCATTGCGGAAGCCAAGCTGACCAAGAGCGGCTTTTTCTATCACTTCAAGGACAAGAACGCGCTGGCGCGCGAAATGGTGCGCCGTTACGTCGAGACCAACGACAAACTGTTCGATGACATCTTCGCGCGCGGCGCGCAGCTGTCCGACGATCCTTTGCAGGCGTTTCTGATCTCGCTGAAATTGCTCGCCGAGATCATGGCCGATCTGCCGAACGGCCATCCCGGCTGTCTGATCGCGAGCATCTGTTATCAGGAACGGCTGTTCGACCGCGAGGTGCGCGATCTCACGGCGCAATCGGTGCGAGGCTGGAACGCGCGCTTCCGCGCCATCTTCGAAGGAATCGCAGCGGTCCATCCGCCGAGAGAGCCGATCGACCTCGACGACCTCGCCGAGATGATGTCGTGCATCGTTGACGGCGGCATCATCATGTCGAAAACGCTGAACGACCCGCGCCGGCTCGAGCGGCAGATTCTCGCCTTCCGCACCTGCGTGAAATTGATCTTTTCGCCGGCGCATTCCTGACGCGGGCTTCGAAAGCACACCGCGCCATCGCAGCCGCAACGAGCCCGCAGATTCAGGTGCGCTTGATCTCCGACGGCGAGATCAGATTCACCTTGCCCCCGACATCGCCTTTCATGCGCAGCGAGAAACCTCGCTGCAAATAGCCCTCGATCTGATCCTCGCGGACCGAAAGCTGATTCTTGGCATGATGTTTCACCTCGCCCAAAGCAGGGTCCGCCACACGGAAAAGTCCGTTGGGATACCGATGCGGAGTGAAGATTTCTCCGTCCGGACCTATGCGCTCCCAACCCATGTGATGTGCACTCCCGCTTCCTGTACGCTTCAGCTTTTGTCGCTGTCGAGTTTGGGGATGTGAGAGCCCTCCCCGGCCGACAGCAAGCCCATCTTTGTGTAGAGATCCAGTTTGCCGCGCGTATCGGAAATATCGAGGTTGCGCATGGTCAACTGACCGATGCGGTCGCCCGGCGTGAACGGTGCATCCTCGACCTTCTCCATGCTCAGCCGTTCCGGCGCATAGGTCAGATTGGGGCTCTCGGTGTTCAGGATCGAGTAGTCATTGCCGCGGCGCAGTTCGAGCGTCACCTCGCCGGTGATCGCGCGCGCCACCCAGCGCTGCGCCGTTTCGCGCAGCATCAAGGCCTGGGAATCGAACCACCGCCCCTGGTAGAGCAATCGGCCAAGTCGCATGCCGCTGATCCGGTATTGCTCGATGGTGTCTTCGTTGTGGATGCCGGTGACGAGACGCTCGTAGGCGATGTGGAGCAGCGCCATGCCTGGCGCCTCGTAGATACCGCGACTCTTCGCCTCGATGATCCGGTTCTCGATCTGGTCGCTCATGCCAAGGCCATGTCGGCCGCCGATGGCATTGGCCTCGAGGAACAGCGCGACAGGATCTGTGAAGGTCTGACCGTTCAGCGCAACGGGCTGACCTTCCACGAATCGTACTGAGACTTTCTCGGCCTTGACGACGCAGTCGTCACGCCAGAACGGAACGCCCATGATCGGATTGACGATCTTGATGCCGCTGTCGAGGTGTTCGAGATCCTTGGCCTCATGCGTGGCGCCGAGGAGATTGCTGTCGGTCGAATACGCCTTTTCAGCACTCATCTTGTAGCCGAAGCCGTTGGCGGTCATGAACGCTGACATTTCCGCCCGGCCGCCCAGCTCGTCGGTGAACTGCTGATCGAGCCATGGCTTGTAGATTCGCAAGTCTGGATTGGTCAGCAGTCCGTAGCGGTAGAACCGCTCGATATCGTTGCCCTTGTAGGTCGAGCCGTCGCCCCAGATGTAGACGCCGTCCTCCTTCATGGCAGAGACCAGCATGGTGCCGGTGACGGCGCGGCCGAGCGGCGTGGTGTTGAAGTATGCGATGCCGCCGGTCGAGACGTGGAAGGCGCCCGATTGAATGGCGGCAATTCCCTCATGAACCAGTTGCGTCCGGCAATCCACCAGCCGGGCCTTCTCGGCGCCAAACTCCATGGCCTTGCGCGGAATCTCGTCGTAGTCGGCCTCGTCAGGCTGGCCCAGATTGGCGGTATAGGCAAAGACGCGAGCGCCTTTTTGCTTCATCCACAGCAGCGCCGCGCTGGTGTCGAGCCCGCCCGAGAAAGCGATGCCGACATTTTCTCCTTTGGGAAGGCTCTTCAGAATCGTACTCATCGAACTTCCATTCGGGCAATTTCGTTTGGCGGTTTGGATGCGCGACGAACAAACCTCGCGCGGACGGGAACGCGTTTATTGGCGGCTGACGTGTCGGGTCGCGCCGGGCAACGGCCCGACCTCCTGGCCGAGATCAGATCGGCTTTCTATAGAAAGATTGGCGGGCAATGGGAAGCCCGGCCTAACTGCTACCGGTGTCGTCCCGGCGAAAGCCGGGACCCATAACCACCGCGAAATCTGTTCAGCCAAGACCTCGCGTAAACTCCAACACAGGGAGTATGGGTCCCGGCTTTCGCCGGGACGACGCTGATACGTTTCTATTCGGCCGCGTCGCTTCGCAATCGCGGCTCACCGCCCACATCGCGGCCCAGCCGCTTCTGCATCCAGCGATACCCCGGCCACGCAAAGCGCGTCAGCGCGACGTCGATGCCGTAGTCGGTCAGTCGCGTCGATGGCCAGCGATAGATGAAGGCGTAGGCCAGCCAGATCACCAGGAACGATGCGATCCCGGAAAACAGCACGTCGGTGAAAAAGTGTCCGCCGAACGCCATCCGCAACCCGCCGGTCACAAGACCGAACGCAGTCGCGGCAACATACGCAACAGGACGCCATGCCGGGGGTGTCAGCGCCGCGGGCGCGTAGGTCCAGAACGCGGTGGCGCCTTCGCCGGAGAAGAACGAGCAGTTCTTCGGGCATGCGCCGCGCGGATCCCACCACGGCATGAAGTCCAGCTTGCCGTTGAACTCCGTCACCACCACGGGGCGCGGACGCCCCCAATAGCCCTTGAAGATCACGTTGGAGATGATGATCGCCGACAGCAGCATGGTGACGACCAGAAACACCATCGCGCGTCCGGAGATCATCAACGGCTTCACCGGCCGCACCAGCTTGACGACAAGCGCCACCAATGCCGGCATGACGAGAGCCCACGCGATCCACATTGCGCCGTCGCGCGCGATCATCGCCCACGTCGCCGTCTTCAGCGGGAACGTCTTGGCCGTCGCGTCATAGAACAGCGCGGCGACTTTCAGATCGAGTTCGGGATAGAGGCCGAACAGCAGCCCGAAAACCACCGAAAGCGTGAGTGCGATGAAAAGTCCGGTCCGGTTCATGGGGGGTGTGTAGCCGAGGCGGCAGGGGAATAAAAGTGGCCCCGGACGGCGCTCCGGCAATCCGGCCGACCTGTGCTAAGGTATTATAAACAAGCTCGGAAACTCCTGGAGCGCCGCAAGCCTCATGCCCAAACCCGTGCTGGATTTCTGGTTCGATTTTGCCTCGGTCTATTCGTTCCTGGCCGCCATGCGGATCACGCCGCTGGCTGAGGCCGCCGGTGTCTCGGTGCGGTGGCGGCCATTTCTGCTCGGGCCGATTTTCACGTCCCAGGGCATGAAGGATTCGCCGTTCAACCTGTTTCCGGTGAAGGGCCAGCACATGATCCGCGACGTGCAACGGACCGCCGACGAGATCGGCGTCGGCTTCCGGTGGCCGGATGCGTTTCCGCAATCGAGCGTGCTGGCGAGCCGCGTCGCGCTGGTCGGATTGAAGGACACTTGGGGTGAGGATTTCAGCCGCGCCGTGTTCCATGCCGAGTATGCCGAGAACCGGGTCATTTCGGAATCGGGCGTGATCGCGGACATTCTGACGAAGCTGAAGGTGCCGGTGGACGCGACCTTCGCGAGCGCGCAGGCCGACGACATCAAGACGGAACTGCGCGACCTGACCGCCGACGCCGCCAAGCGCGGCTTCTTCGGCGCGCCGACATTCACCACACAGGACGGTGAATTGTTCTGGGGCAACGACCGCCTCGAACAGGCGCTGCGCTGGGCGAAGAAGTAAACCCGTCATTGCGAGCAAAGCGAAGCAATCCAGAGTGACAGTCCGAAGGACTGGATTGCTTCGTCGCTATGCTCCTCGCAATGACGAACTGAATTTGTGTTAGCGCGGCAATGGCGGCAACGGTGGCGGCTCCGGCGACGGCGAACGCCACGCGCCGGCATTGCGGCCCGCGATCATCCAGTAGATCACGCCGCCGAGAATGCCCGCGCCGACCATCACTTCGAGATGCCGGCGCACGATGCCGTTGAAGGTCATGTTCACGGTGTCGAACGGAATGAAGCCGAGATAGCAGCACAGCCCCGCGAAGCCGCCCGCGACGGCATAGGCGAGGATGTGGCGGATCGAAAAGGCTTCGGTGACAAGCGCGATGACCAGCGCCGGCATCAGCGCGAAGCCGCTGACGAGGATGAAGCCGAATCCGAGGATGAGGTTGATCGCGCCCTGATCGACATCGAACGACACGTCATTCATTTCCGGAAAGAAGATCGCGTACAGCACCACGGCGCCCGCAACGAAGCACGCGGCGAGAAATCCGAAGAAAATCGCAAACAGACGTCCGATCACGGCCATGGAGTTCTCATTCGTCGTTTCAGTGTTTGGGCTACGGCCAAAACCTATCGTTCGTCATGCCCGGCTTTATGCCGGGCATCCACGTCTTTCTTGCTTCAACTCGCTCAAGACGTGGATGGCCGGGACAAGCCCGGCCATGACGACAGAGTTTTGTTGGAAGCCAAGATCGTCCCTTCTCAATCCGTCATCGCCATGGCGCGCAGCGCCTGACGTTCGCGCGCGGACAATTTCTCGGTTTCCGATTTCAGCTGGCCGCAGGCGGCAAGAATGTCGCGGCCGCGCGGGGTGCGCACCGGCGACGAATAGCCCGCATTGAAAACATACTCGGAAAACTTCTCGATCTGATCCCAGTCCGAGCACTCGTACTTGGTGCCGGGCCATGGATTGAAGGGAATGAGATTGATCTTGGCCGGAATGCCCTTGAGCAGCTTCACCAGCAATTTGGCATCGTCCAGCGAATCGTTGACGCCCTTCAGCATCACATATTCGAAGGTGATGCGGCGCGAGTTGGACGAGCCGGGATAGGCGCGGCAGGCCTCCAGCAATTCCTTGATCGGGTATTTCTTATTGAGCGGCACCAGTTCATTGCGCAGCTCATCGCGTACCGCATGCAGCGAGATCGCGAGCATGACGCCGATCTCGTCGCCGGTGCGCGCGATGTTCGGCACCACGCCCGAGGTCGAGAGCGTGATGCGGCGGCGGGAAATGCCGATGCCTTCATTGTCCGACACGATCAGCAGCGCATCGCGCACCGCCTCGAAATTGTACAGCGGCTCACCCATACCCATCATCACCACATTGGTGACAAGGCGGTTGCCGTTCGGCGTTTCGCGATCGATCCAGTCATTCAACCGGTCGCGCGCCACCATCACCTGACCGGCGATTTCGCCAGCAGTGAGATTGCGCACCAGACGCTGGGTGCCGGTATGGCAGAACGAACAGGTCAGCGTGCAGCCGACCTGTGACGACACGCACAGCGTGCCGCGATCGGTTTCGGGAATGTAGACGCACTCAACCTCGTGCGCGCGGCCGGCGGAATCGCCCGGCAAACGCAGCAGCCATTTGCGAGTGCCGTCGTTGGAAATCTGCTCGGCGACAACTTCGGGCCGATCGACGGTGAAATGCTTTTCAAGTTCCGCGCGCATGTCCTTCGACACGTTGGTCATGTCGGCAAAGGTCTGCGCGCCGCGCACATACATCCAGTGCCAGAGCTGCTGCGCGCGCATCTTGCGCTGCCTCTCGGGCACGCCGATTTCGCCGAGTCTGTCCGACAATTCCGCGCGCGACAAACCGACCAGCGAGGGTTTCGCCGGCGGCACGTAGGTTTCAAGGGCTGTCTTTTCGAGGACGCCGGACGCTTCGGTCATCTGGATCATTTGGCTATCGGTTGTTGTCGCACAGGCAATGGTCATGCTCGTCGTGGCCGGGCTTGTCCCGGCCATCCACGCCTTGGCAAAATTCAAGGAAAAGACGTGGATCCCCGGGACATAGCCGTTCGAAAGAACGGCGTCGCTTCGCTCGCCTATGCCCGGGCATGACGGAACTCTAAGTCCCGCAGGCGCTATATAGGACGAATGCTCCGCAATTGCGACCGTCTTTCGGCTAACGCCGGCACTCCTGGGCCAGCTTGTCGAGCGCCTGGGCCAGCCCCTTGAGCGGGAACGTATCGATGGTTTCGGTGCCCTTGGCGGAGACGCCCTTCACGGTTGCATCCGCACCCTTGCGCAGCGCGTCCACCAGCCGGTCTTCCTCGGCGGCGTTCTTGATCCAGAGCCCGTCGCCCTGCGAGTACATCGCAAAGCGTGTGCCGCCGACTTCGAGCGAGCCTTCGGAGCCCGGCTTCAGCGTGTAGCCGATCATGATCGAGACTTCGTTCGAGACCTTCTCGGCGGGTCGCGTCGAAATGAATGCGTAGGACGGATCGCGCGGGCGGTTCGGCGGATTGGTTTTCGACGAGGCAGGCTTGGCGAGCGCGAAGCAGACCTTCTTGCCGTTCGGCATCGCGGTGTAGGCGCCCCAGGTACCGAACTGGCCGACCAGCGACGGCTCGGCGTTGCCTGCGGCTGCAGGTGCTGCCGGTTTCGCAGGCGCGGCGCTCTTCGGTGCAGGTTTGGCGGGTGCCGCGGCTTTCGGCGCGGGCTTGGCGGCCGGCGTGGTCTGAGAAGCCTTGGGTTGCGGTGTTTGGGCGGACGCCGCATTTGCAAAGCCGTAGACCGGCAATGCCGCCACCAGAATTACCATCGCTCGCTGCAAGGACATCACCAAAACTGGTTCCTTCAATATTGTGACTGCAAGATGGCTCGCACTTCCGCGGGGACGTGCAATAGACCCCAAACCGCTTGTTGGAAAGTTAACCCGAGACACCTTCACGGCCGCTGCGCTTTGCCGCATCCGTTCGAAAAAATCTGACCTGTGGCAGAGCACAGCCAGACGCGGCGGCGGACCCACGCAGGCTGTTTCCGCGTGCGCAGTGTTTCAAACATAGTTATATCCCGCAAGCATCTTCGCGCCATTCCGCAATTGCGATTGTGGGGCCGCGCCAAATCCGGCAAGAAGTCCACCTGTCCCCATGAACTGTTCAGGTGTCTCGATGAAAGCCATTCTCTGCTCGGAATATTGCGGCCCCGACGACCTCGTGCTGAGCGATATTCCCGATCCCGTCGCGGGACCCGGCGAAGCCGTGATCGCGATCAAGGCCGCCGCACTGAATTTCTTCGACCTGCTGATGATTCAGGGCAAGTACCAAATCAAGCCGCCGTTTCCGTTTTCTCCCGCTGCTGAAATCGCAGGCGTGGTCGAGAGCGTCGGCGAAGGCGTGACCGATCTGAAGCCGGGCGATCGTGTCGCGGCATCGTGCGGCCATAACGGCGCGCGCCAGAAGATCGCGCTGCCGGCGAGTTCGTGCGTGAAGATTCCAGATGCCCTCGACTTCGACCGCGCTGCCGGCGTCATCGTGATTTACGGCACGGCGCTGCATGCGCTGGAAGATCGCGCCGATCCGAAGCCCGGCGAAACCCTTGCGGTATTCGGCGCGGCCGGCGGCGTCGGCCTTGCGGCCTGCGAACTCGGCAAGGTGCTGGGCCTGAAGGTGATCGCCTGCGCTTCAAGCGACGAGAAGCTTGAATTCGCCAAGAAGCACGGCGCGGATCTGACCATCAACTACGCCAAGGAAGATCTGAAGGAAGCGCTGAAGAAGGCCGGCGGCGAGAAGGGCATCGACATCGTGTTCGATCCGGTCGGCGGCACTTACGCCGAGATCGGCGTGCGCTCGCTCGGATGGAAGGGCCGCTTCCTCGTGATCGGTTTTGCCGCCGGTGACATTCCGAAGATTCCGCTCAATCTCGCGCTGCTCAAGGGTTGCGACATTCGCGGCGTGTTCTGGGGTGCACACATGAAGCGCGAACCGAAGCTGGGCCGCGCTGCGCTGGAAAAGCTGATGAAGTGGGCGGCGGAGGGAAAGATTTCATCCCACGTCGATCGCACCTTCCCGCTGGAGAAGACCGCCGACGCGCTCAAGGTGCTCGCCGCGCGTCAGGCCATGGGCAAGGTGATCTTGCATCCGTGATCACCCCGTCATTCCGGGGCGCTCGCACCGCGAGCGAACCCGGAATCTCCCTACATCAAGTTCGTTGTCTTTCAATGCGAGATTCCGGATCACGTCGCTACGCGACGTGTCCGGAATGACGTTGTAAATCAATTTTCGTCCAGCCCGCGCGTCATCGCCGCATGCGCGGCCGCGCGATGCTCCGGCTTGATGTGGCTCGCCACCATCCTGATCGCGGTCGCCAGCACCGCCGCGTCGTCAGTGAAGCCAAGCACCGGCAGCATGTCCGGCATGAAGTCGAACGGCAGCACGAAATACGCCAGCGCGCCGAGCAGCGCAGCCTGCACATGGCGCGGCGTCTCGCGGTCGAACGCGCAGTAATACGCGGCGAGCAGTTCTTCCGCGAACGGCAAGCTGGTCGCGAGGCGTTTGAATTTCAGCCAGAAATTCCGGCGCACACGCTCGGGATCCTTCGCGAGCCTTTCCGCCCGCTCGAAATGCGCCGTGTGGTCGGAGGCCATGTTCATGCTCCCTCGAAGGCTGCCGAGTGCAGCCGCTCCCTTCACATAGGGATCGCACACCCCGCCACAAGACGTCATTGTGAGGAGCGCCCGTCATCCTGAGGTGCGCGCGCTTTCTTGCGCGCCTCGAAGGATGACCAACAAAGGTCTGTCATCCATCGAGGTTCGCCGAAGAAGGCTCGCCCCTCAGGATGACGACGATCATGCCCCCGCGATCCTGTCCATCGCTTCTGCCAGCGCGATGTCGCGCGCGGTCACTCCGTCCGCGTCGTGGGTGGAGAGCACCACCTCGACGGTCTTGTAGACGTTGCGCCATTCCGGATGATGATCGCTCTTCTCGGCGACCAGCGCCGCGCGGGTCATGAAGCCGAACGCCTCGTTGAAATCCCGGAAGGTGAAGGTCCGCGTGATGGCATCGCGGCCGGACACCTCCGACCAGCCCTTGAGCCTCAAGAGCGCCGTGCGCCGTGCCTCTGCCGATAACCGTTCCACCATGGCATTCTCCTCCATCACCCGAACTTTACAGCTCCTGTCCTTGCGTCCCAAACAAATACCCATCGTAATGGGCCGGCCCGGTCACGGAAAAGCCGCTCTCGGGCCGCTAACCATGCCGGGCATGGAACCTGCGGATATGCCGATGATCTGGTATGATACGAGTGAACGCCGGGAGGCGCGGTAACCCATGGGCATTCGCGACATGTTCACCCGATCGATGGCTTCGGAGGCTCCCCGGCCGCCGGGTACGCCCAAGCCGCACCGGATGAAGGCTGTGTTCGTCATGGTCGCTGCCGTGCTGGCGACCGTGGCCGCCGTCGTCGGTGCGACCTACTGGATGAATCGTCCGGTTCATTTGCGGATCGCGGTCGGCCCTCCCTACAGCGATGACGTCAAGGTCGTTCAGTCGATCGCACAGATCTTCTCGCGGGACCGGAAGTATGTCCGGCTGCGGCCGATCATCACCGATGGGACCTCGTCAAGCGCGGCGAGCCTCAACGCGGGCACCACCGATCTCGCCGTCATCCGCGGCGATATCGAACTGCCGAAGGATGCGCAGGCGATCGCCAGCATCCGCAAGAATTACGCGGTGCTGTGGGCGCTGAACGGAAGCAGCAAGAAGGGCGCCATCAAGAAGATCGAACAGCTTGCGGGCAAGCGCATCGGCGTGATTGGCCGCACGCAGGCCAACGTCAATCTGTTGAAAGTAATCCTCACGCAGTCCGGCGTGAAGCCTGAAAGCGTCCAGGTTGTTCAGTTCACCACCACGGGTTTTGCCGAAGCCATCAAAAGCGAAAAGCTCGATGCGTTCCTCGCCGTCGGCCCGCTCAACAGCAAGATCACGGCAGACGCCGTCACGGCAACCACGCGCGGCGGCAAGGAAGCGACGTTCCTGTCGCTGGATACGGCTGACGCGATTGCGCAAAAGCATCCCGTTTATGAATCGGGAGAAATTCCCGCCGGATCGTTCGGCGCCAAGCCCGCCCGGCCCGACGACAAGATCGACACCATCACGTTCGCGCACCACATTGTCGCGCGGAAATCGCTGTCGGAAGCCACGGCGGGCGCGCTGACCCGGCAGCTGTTCTCGATCCGCCAGACCATCCAGAGCGAATTCCCGCTCACGGCGAAACTGGAAACACCCGACACCGACAAGGACGCCGCCATTCCCGCGCATCCCGGCGCCGCCGCCTATGTCGATGGCGAGGAAAAGAGCTTCCTCGACAGGTACAGCGATTACATCTGGGGCAGCCTGATGGCGCTGTCCGCGCTCGGTTCAGCGGGCGCTTGGTTCGCCAGCTACTGGCGCAGGGACGAGCGCGTCACCAATTCCAATTTGCGCGAACGGCTGCTGGAAATGCTGACAGCGGCGCGCAAGACCACGTCCATCGACGAGCTGGACGCCATGCAGGCGGAGGCCGACGAGATCATGCGCGAAACGCTGCATTGTTTCGAGGACGGGGCGATCGAGGAAGGATCGCTCACCGCGTTCAGCATCGCGCTCGAGCAATTCCACAACGCGGTGGCGGATCGCAAGACGTTCCTGCTCGACATGTCGTCGAACGCAGCGCGGCCGGCACGCAGCCACGTCGCCTGAGCACAAGCGCTCAGTCTCAGTCGCGCCACCTGCGCAACGTCTCAAGCAACTGGTCGCGCAGATACGGTTTGCGCAGCACCGGATATTGCGCATATGCCGCCGGAACGCCTGCAGGTCCGGAATATCCCGTGACAAATGCAAACGGGATTCTCTGGCGATCAAGCTGGTCCGCGACAGCGAAGCTCTTCTCCCTGATCAAGCCGACATCGAGCAGCACGAAGTCCGGCGCACATTCGGCGATCAGCTGAAGGGCACTGGCGACATCGCGGGCGGTTCGCACCGACTCCACGCCGAAACCGCTGATCGTCTCCGTGGCATCCATGGCGATCAGCGTATCGTCCTCGACCACGAGGACGTCGCTGGGCAGGTCAGCAGGGCTGTGAGCCGCCGGCCCGTTGGGGGCGATGGATTGCATTGTTGGCGTCCAGATGACTGGGTTGAGAAAAAGTCCCTGAGACCCCGGCCATCGCGCTGATAGCCGCAATACCGGTTCCTGCATGGAACCGACCACAGAACAGGCGACCGCGTCTGTGCAGTTGTGAACACAGGAACGCGGGAACCTGCGCTACGTTGACCCATGTGACGAGGGGATCCATGACACGACAACCGGCCAAGGCGGCCAGCGATGGCCGTCCCTTCAACAATCTGCTGCGCAGGCTGAACGCTGCGGATTTCGCGCTCGTCGAACCGTTTCTGGAACCAGCCGACGCTAAGGCGGACGAGCTGCTCTACAACCCCGGCGATGATGTCGGGACGGTGCATTTTCCGTGCGGGCCGAGCCTCGTGTCGTTTCTCGTGGCGAATGAAGACGGCCGCGATGTCGAGACCATTCTCGTCGGACGCGAGGGTGCGGTGGGCGGCATCGTCAGTCTGGGCTATCTGCCAGCCTACACGCGCATCACGGTCAAGGTCGCCGGCCCCTTCGTCCGGCTGCGGGTCGCAAAGCTCGATGCCGCCAAGGCCCAATCCGCAACGCTGCGTTATCTTTTCGCGCGCTACGCCGATTGCATGCTGGCGCAGGTTTTTCAGTCCACGGCCTGCAATGCGATCCATTCGATCGAGCAGCGCACGGCCAAGTGGATCCTGTCGGCGCGGGAGCGGACCGGCGAAGACCTCGTTCCTCTCACCCACGAACAGCTCTCGACCATGCTGGGCGTCGGCAGAAGCTACACCAGCCGCGTCATCCAGACCTTCAAGTCCGAGAGCATTCTGGAAACCCGCCGCGGGGCCATCCTGATCCGCAACCACGATGCGTTGGCCGCCCGGTCGTGCCTCTGCAACGACGCCGTCAAGGCCCATTTCGACGAGGTGCTGCGAGGGGTCTACCCGAGCGACGAAAGTGAGGCCAAATCGGCCTCCGAAAGGCCGAAATAGGCCCTTCGGACCCCCCAAAATCGCATTGTTTTTCGCGAAATCCTGACTATATTGCGCCGCAAGAAGTCAAGCGTGCCCGGTTCATTGCGGACCGGGCCGGATTTTTTTTGGGCAGGTCGCTGACAGACCCCCTTTTGCGGACCGCGCTAACAGCGGCCAGAACGAAAACGAACATGAATTTGCGAAACATCGCCATCATCGCCCACGTCGACCATGGCAAGACCACGCTCGTCGACAAGCTGCTCCAGCAATCCGGCACCTACCGCGACAACCAGCGGCAGGTCGAGCGCGCGATGGACTCCAACGATATCGAGCGCGAGCGCGGCATCACCATTCTGGCCAAGTGCACCTCGGTCGAGTGGGAAGACACCCGCATCAACATCGTCGACACGCCGGGCCACGCCGATTTCGGCGGCGAGGTCGAGCGCATCCTGTCGATGGTCGATGGCGTAATCGTTCTCGTCGATGCCGCCGAAGGCCCGATGCCGCAGACCAAGTTCGTGGTCGGCAAGGCGCTCAAGCTCGGCCTCAAGCCGATCGTCGCGATCAACAAGGTCGATCGCCCCGACGCGCGCGTCACCGAAGTCGTCAACGAGGTGTTCGACCTGTTCGCAGCGCTCGACGCCACCGACGACCAGCTCGATTTCCCGATTCTCTACGGCTCCGGCAAGAACGGCTGGATGGGCGTCAGCCCCGAGGACAACGGCAATGGCATGAAGCCGCTGTTCGACCTCGTCATCAAGCATGTCGCGCCACCGGTGGTGGAAGAAGGCCCGTTCCGCCTGCTCGGCACCATTCTTGAAGCCAACCCCTATCTCGGCCGCATCATCACCGGCCGTATCGCATCCGGTTCGGTGAAGCCGAACCAGGCGGTGAAGGTTCTGTCGCGCGACGGCAAGACGGTCGAAACCGGCCGCATTACCAAGATTCTCGCGTTCCGTGGCCTCGAACGCCAGCCGGTCGAACTCGCCGAAGCCGGCGACATCGTCGCAATCGCGGGCCTCACCAAGGGCACTGTCGCCGACACCTTCTGCGATCCCACGGTTGAGACGCCGATCCAGGCGCAGCCGATTGATCCGCCGACCGTGTCGATGTCCTTCATCGTCAACAACTCACCGCTGGCAGGCACCGAAGGCGACAAGGTCACCAGCCGCCTGATCCGCGACCGTCTGCTGCGCGAAGCCGAAGGCAACGTCGCGCTGCGCGTGGTCGAAGCCTCCGACAGGGATTCGATGGAAGTCTCGGGCCGCGGCGAATTGCAGCTCGCGATCCTGATCGAAAACATGCGCCGCGAAGGTTTCGAACTTTCCGTGTCGCGTCCGCGCGTCGTTCTGACCAAGGACGACGACGGCAAGATTCTGGAGCCGGTCGAGGAAGTCGTGATCGACGTCGACGAGGAATTCTCCGGCGTGGTCGTTCAGAAAATGAGCGAGCGCAAGGCCGAGATGATCGAGATGCGCCCGTCCGGCGGCAACCGCCTGCGGCTGGTGTTCTACGCGCCGACCCGCGGCCTGATCGGCTATCAGGGCGAACTGATGACCGACACGCGCGGCACGGCGATCATGAACCGCCTGTTCCACGACTACCTGCCGTACAAGGGTGAAATCCAGGGCCGCCGCAACGGCGTGCTGATTTCCAACGAACAGGGCGAGGCGGTTGCCTACGCGATGTTCAAGCTGGAAGATCGCGGCCCGATGATGATCGAGCCGGGCTGGAAGGTCTACAAGGGCATGATCGTCGGCGAGCACACCCGCGAGAACGATCTTGAGATCAACGTTCTCAAGGGCAAGCAGCTCACCAACATCCGCACCACCTCGAAGGACGAAGCGGTGCGCCTGACGCCGCCGATCCGCATGACGCTTGAAAAGGCGCTGGCCTATATCGAGGACGACGAACTGGTCGAAATCACGCCGAAGTCGATCCGCCTGCGCAAGCG
>JAUSAX010000001.1 GCA_030652315.1 Afipia sp.
GCCCGCAATCAGGCGCGCCCGCTCGCTGACCTCATCCTGCGTCTTGCGGCGTTCACCGCTGACGATTCCCGTCTCACGTTTAACCGAAGCTGACATCCCTTTGGCCCGCTCAGTTCGAGCCGTCGGCAAATTTCGGCGCGCGCTTTTCGATGTTGGCGCGCACCGCCTCGGTCTGGTTGGGCGTTCCCATGAGTTTCATCTGCTCGACCGATTCCGCCAGCAGCGCCGGTCCGGGATTGCTGGTGGACAGGCTGTTCAGCATCCGCTTGATGGCGCGAATGGCGTCCGGACTCTTGCCGGCGATGTCGCGCGCGACCTCAAGCGCGACGGCATGCGGGTCATCGCAAAGACGTGTCGCAAGACCGTAGCTCATCGCCTCCTGCGCGGAGAAAATCCGGCCGGTGAAGGTCAGGTCGCGCAGGATGTCATCGCGGACCAGACTGGCGAGAATCGGAGTTCCCGCCATATCGGGCACCAGTCCCCATTTGATTTCCATGATCGACATGCGTGCGTCTGGCGCGAGGAAGCGCATGTCAGCGCCGAGCGCGAGCTGGAAGCCGCCGCCGAATGCAACGCCGTGCACGGCGGCGATCACCGGCACCGGCAATTGCCGCCAGCCCCAGACTGCCTGCTGCGAGTGATTGGTGAGGCCGTGCGTACGCTTGGCAAGATCACGCAGATCGCTGCCGCCTTCACCCATTGCGGCAAAGCGCCCCATATCGAGACCTGCGCAGAACGCGCGGCCTTCGCCGGACAGCACCACAGCGCGCAGCCCCTTTTCGTTCTTGAGCCGTGCCGCCGTGTCGACCAGTGCATTGAACATCGCCGCATCCAGCGCGTTCATCTTGTCAGCGCGGACCAGGCGAACGTCGGCCACCCCCTCCGACATCGAAACCGTAATGCGATCGTTCGTGGCAGACATGGCACTCTCCCTGATTGTTTTTGATCTCTTCTCTTTACAGAGTTAGCCCACCCTGTTTTAATTAATCAACTAACTAATCAACAAATTCTATCAGGGCTGGATTGCACATGTTCACAGATCAACTTCTCGCGGGCCGCAAAATCCTGGTAACCGGCGGCGGCACAGGGCTCGGCAAGGCCATGGCTGCGAAGTTTCTCAGCCTCGGCGCGGAAATCCACATCTGCGGCCGCCGCAAGGGCGTCTGCGAGGAGACCGCCGCAGAATTGATGAAACTGCACGGCGGCAAGGTCACGGCGCATGGCGTCGATATTCGCGATTCCGCTGCCGTCGATGCGATGATCGAGGAAGCGTTCAAGGACGGCCCCCTCACCGACCTTATCAACAACGCGGCGGGAAATTTCATTTCACGCACGCAGGACCTCTCTCCGCGCGGCTTCGATGCGGTCGCCAACATCGTGATGCACGGAACCTTCTATGTCACCCACGCCGTCGGCAAGCGCTGGATCGCCGGCGGTCACCGCGGCAACGTCGTCTCCATCACGGTGACGTGGGTGCGCAACGGCAGCCCCTACGTGGTTCCCTCAGCCATGAGCAAGTCCGCCATTCACGCTATGACCATGTCGCTCGCCGCCGAATGGGGGCGCTACGGCATCCGACTCAACACTATTGCGCCCGGCGAAATTCCGACCGAAGGCATGAGCAAGCGCATCAAGCCCGGCGACGAAGCCGGCGCGCGCACGATTGCCATGAACCCGATGGGCCGCGTCGGTCATATGAGCGAACTGGAAAACCTCGCGACGTTCCTGATTTCGGGTGGCTGCGACTGGATCAACGGCGAAACCATCGCGATGGACGGCGCGCAGGCGCTGGCCATGGGCGGCAATTTCTACCAATTGCGCGACTGGAAGGATTCCGACTGGAGCGCAGCACGCGACGCCATCATGGCGCAAAACGAAAAGGACAAGGCGAAGCGCGCTTAAGCGCTCGCCGATCCAAGATAAAAATCAAAACAGGGAGAAACTGAATGCGTTCGACGAAACCGCTATGCGCAGCCGTTGCAGCAGGATTCCTGGTCGCTGCGACCGGAAGTGCCATGGCCCAGAAAAAATACGATACCGGTGCAACGGATACCGAGATCAAGATCGGCAACATCATTCCCTACAGCGGCCCCGCTTCGGCCTATGGCGTCGTCGGCAAAGCGATGGAAGGCTACTTCAAGAAGATCAATGACGAAGGCGGCATCAACGGCCGCAAGGTCAACTTCATTTCGTATGACGACGCCTACAGCCCGCCGAAAGCGGTCGAGCAGACCCGCAAGCTGGTCGAAAGCGACGAAGTGCTGCTGGTGTTCGGCGCGCTCGGCACGCCGTCGAACTCCGCGATCCAGAAATACATGAATGCAAAGAAGACCCCGCACCTGTTCCTGGCAACGGGCGCGACCAAGTGGAACGACCCGAAGCACTTCCCGTGGACCATGGGCTGGCTGCCGAGCTATCAGAGCGAAGGCCGCATCTATGCGAAGTATCTTCTCAAGGAGAAGCCGGACGCCAAGATTGCCGTGCTCTACCAGAATGACGACTTCGGCAAGGACTACCTGAAGGGTATTCAGGACGGTCTCGGCGCCAAGAAATCCATGATCGTTGCGGAAGAAAGCTACGAGCTGTCGGAGCCGACCATCGACTCCCACATCGTCAAGCTTAAGTCGCTGAACCCCGACGTCCTCGTCATCTTCACGACGCCCAAGTTCGGCGCACAAACAATCAAAAAGGTCGGTGAGCTCGGCTGGAAGCCCACGATGATCATCGCCAACGTCAGCGCATCGACGGCGACCGTGATGAAGCCTGCGGGTTTCGATAATGCCCAGGGCGTTATTTCCGCCGCCTACGCAAAGGATGCATCCGATCCGCAGTGGAACAACGATCCCGGCATGAAGGAATTCAAGGCGTTTCACGCCAAGTATGTGCCCGAAACCAACGTCGCGGACAGCTCCGTCCTCACCGGCTACAACATGGCGCAGACCATGGCCGTAATGCTGAAGCAGTGCGGCGACGATCTCACCCGCGCCAACGTCATGAAGCAGGCCGCCAATATCAAGAACCTTCAGCAGGGCGGCTTGCTGCCCGGCATCAAAATCAACACCAGTCCCACAGACTTCTCGCCTATCGAACAGCTTCAGCTGATGCGATTCAAGGGCGAGCGCTGGGAGCTGTTCGGCAGCGTCGTTGACGGCGAAGCCGGCGGCGAGCGGTAAGACACCATGCATTCTGCGCTGACATGACTTGAGTTGAGCGAGGCGAATATCTCTTAATTTCGCCTCGCCATTCGAACGCCTCCCGTTATATTGGCTCCAAAGAAGTCAAATAAACGGGAGGCGATTTCGTGGGATCCAGTGAAAAACTCGTGCGGGCGACGGCCTGCGACATTGTCGAACGGCTGCGCAAAAACGACATTACACCCCACGATCTGCTCGACGCACTGGAAGGCCGAATTCGCAAAGTCGATGGTCAGGTCAACGCCCTGCCCACGCTCTGCTTCGACCGCGCCCGCGCCCATGCCGACAGGCTGATGAAGAAGCCCGCCAGCGAGCGCGGCCTGCTCGCCGGTATGCCGGTGCCAATCAAGGATCTGACCGATGTTGCCGGCGTGCTCACTACGCAGGGCTCGCCGATCTTCAAGGATAGCATCGCTACAAAGTCCAATATCGTCGTCGAAAATCTCGAGGCGAATGGCGCGGTGATTTACGCCAAATCCAATACGCCGGAATTCGGCGCCGGCGCCCAGACCTTCAACGAAGTCTTCGGCGCGACGCTCAATCCGTGGAACCTGTCACGCTCGGCGTCCGGATCGTCCGGCGGCGCGGCGGCGGCGCTTGCAACCGGCACCGCGTGGCTCGCCCACGGCACCGATGTCGGCGGATCGTTGCGCAATCCGGCCAGTTTCTGCGGCGTCGTCGGCATGCGCCCGAGTATCGGCCGCGTCGCCCATTCCCAAGCCGCAAAGATCGACCGTACGCTCAGCGCCGATGGGCCGATGGCCCGCAATGTCGAGGACCTTGCGTTGATGCTGGACGCGATGTCGGGTGAGCATCCCGGAGATCCGCTGTCGCTGCCTGTTCTGCCGACCTCTTTTCTCGCCGCCGCGCGCTCCGGCAAAAAGCCAAAGCGGATCGCTTATTCCTCCAACCTTGGAATCTCGCCGGTTGATCCGGAAGTCGCTGAGATTACGCGCAAGGCCGCGCAGCGGTTTGCCGAAGCCGGCGTGATCGTCGAGGAAGCCCATCCGGATTTCAGCGAGGCAGTCGCGTGCGCCCATGTGCTGCGCGCCTACGATTATGTGCTGACCAAGGGCAAACTCCTCAAGCAGCACCGCGATCAGTTGAAGCCGGAAGTAATCTGGAACATTGAGGAAGGCCTCAAGCTGACGCTGGCTGACATTGAGCGTGCCGAAGCCCAGCGCGTCACACTCACCAACCGCGCCCTCGCCTTCTTCGAGACCTACGATCTGCTGCTGTGCCCGACCACCATCGTCGCGCCATTCCCGGTCGAACAGCGCTATCTCGCCGAATGCAACGGCGTGAAGTTCGACAACTATGTCGGCTGGCTCGCCATCGTCTCGGCGATCACAATTGCCTGCTGCCCCGCGATGTCGATCCCCTGCGGATTTACCCGCGAAGGACTGCCGGTCGGGTTGCAGATCGTCGCAGCACCACGCGGCGAGGCCCGCGTGCTGGCGGGCGGAAAACTGCTCGAAACCATCCTCGGACTGGGAGCCCTCACCCCGATCGATCCGCGCCCAGGGAAGTGACCTTGCAATCAACGGCTCCACATGAAAGATACCTCACCCGATCTGTGAGACGATAAAATGGCAGCGCCAAAACCTCCTGCGTTCGACACGCTCAGCCTGCATGCGGGCCAACATCCTGATCCGGTCACCGGCTCGCGGGCCGTGCCCATCTACCAGACGACGTCCTATGTGTTTCAGGATGCGGACCATGCGGCCGCGTTGTTTAACCTGGAACGCGCCGGACACATCTATACCCGCATTTCCAACCCGACCATTGCGGTGCTGGAAGAACGCCTCGCCGCGCTGGAGAACGGCGTCGGCGCGGTCTGCACCGCCAGCGGCATGGCGGCGATGCATCTGGCCATCGTGACACTTCTCGGTGCCGGCGATCACATCGTGGCCTCGGCTTCGCTCTATGGCGGCACCATCAACCTGCTGACCCACACGCTTCCACGCTTCGGTATCACCACAACCTTCGTCAAGCCGCGCGACCTCGATGGCATCCGCGCCGCGATCAAGCCGAACACCAAACTCGTGATCGGTGAGACCATCGGCAATCCGGGCCTCGAAGTGCTCGACATCCCCGCTGTTGCGAAGATCGCGCATGACGCGGGTATCCCGCTTCTGATCGACAACACCTTCGCAACACCCTACCTCGCCCGCCCCATCGAGATGGGCGCAGATATCGTGATGAACTCGATCACCAAGTGGATCGGCGGCCACGGAATCGCAATCGGCGGCGTGATCGTCGACGGCGGACACTTCGACTGGGAAAAGTCCGGCAAGTTCCCGACACTGACGACGCCCTATGCCGGCTATCACGGCATCGTCTTCAGTGAAGAGTTCGGCCCACAGGCCTTCATCATGCGCGCCCGCGCCGAGGGACTGCGCGATTTCGGCGCTTGTATGTCACCCACCAATGCCTTCCAGATCCTGCAAGGTGCAGAGACGTTGCATGTCCGCATGCAGCGTCATGTCGAGAACGCCAGCGCTGTTTTGGCTTTCCTGACCGCGAACAAAGCCGTCGAGTGGGTGCTGCATCCTTCGCTCGAGAGCCACCCCGACCATGCGCTGGCGAAGCAGCTGCTGCCACGCGGCGCGGGCTCGATCATTACCTTTGGCATCAAGGGCGGACGTGACGCCGGACGCAAGTTCATCGAAGCGCTGAAACTCGTCAGCCACGTCGCAAATGTCGGCGATGCCAAAACGCTGGTCATTCATCCCGCCAGCACCACGCATCAGCAGATGAACGCCGAGCAGTTGAAGGTCGCGGGCATCGGCGAAGAACTCATTCGCCTCTCCATCGGCATCGAAGCCGCCGACGACATCATCGGCGACCTCGGCCAGGCGCTTCGCTTTTCGCAGAAAGCTTGAGACATGATCCTGACTGTGGACGGCGCTGAGGTTTTCGCGACGACGGGCGGCAAGCCTTTCAATCCGGAACTGCCGCTGGTTGTTTTCCTGCACGGCGCAGGCTTCGATCATTCGATGTGGGCGCTGTTCAGCCGGTGGTTTTCCCACCACGGCTATAGCGTGCTGGCACCGGATTTTCCGGGACACGGACGCTCCAAGGGACAGCCTATTTCGTCCATAGCAGGCATGGCCGACTGGACGATCAAGCTGATCGACGCCGCCGGCGCGAAAAAGGCCGGGCTTGTCGGTCATTCGATGGGTTCGCTGGTCGCGCTCGATGCCGCTGCACGCTATCCCGACAGAATTTCCGCGCTCTCGCTGATCGGCGTCGGCGGGGCGATGCCCGTGTCCCCTGACCTGCTCAATGCGGCAAAGGACAATAACCACGACGCCATCGACATGGTGTCGATCTGGGGCTTCGGATTCGCCGCAGGCCTCGGCGGCTCGCAGGCGCCGGGACTGTGGATGATGGGTGGTGGCCAGCGCGTGCTCGAACGCGGCAAGCCGGGCGCGCTTCACAACGATCTCGCCGCCTGCAACGACTACAAGGATGCACTCGGTGCCGCGGCGAAGGTCACCGCGCCGACCACACTCATTCTTGGCGAACGGGACATGATGACGCCGCTCAAATCAGGCAGGCAGCTGGCGGCCGCGATTGCGGGCTCAAAGCCAGTGGTCCTGCCGGGCGCAGGCCACATGCTGACAGCGGAGCGGCCGGACGATGTGCTGAAGGCACTGATCGCTTCACATGCCTAGGTAGATCCGCCGCACTTCTGGATTGGACCTGATGTCGGCGGCTGGACCGCTCATCACCACCTTGCCGGTTTGCAACACATACGCACGGTCGGAAATCTCGAGACTTTCCGACAGGCGCTGTTCCACCAGCAGAACAGTCACGCCGTTGGCGCGGATCTGCTGAACCGCCCGAAAAATCTCATCGACTAGCTTCGGCATGATGCCTTGCGAGGGCTCGTCCAGCATCAACAGGCGAGGTCGCGTCATCAGCGCGCGGGCAATTGCCAGCATCTGCTGTTCGCCGCCGGACAGCGTCGCCGCGCGCTGCGACAGCCGCTCCTCCAACCGCGGAAACAGCTTGAATACGAACTCAAGCGGGCTGTCGCGATCCGGGCTGCCACGATGCAGGTAACTGCCGAGCCGCAGATTGTCCGCGACACTGAGGCGTGGAAACAGCCGCTTGTTTTCCGGCACGAAGGCCAGCCCGCGCGCGGTAATAAGATGCGCCGGAATGACATCGATCCGTTCGCCGACGAAATTGACCGATCCCGATTTCGGCTTCTCCATCCCGGCGATGGATTTCAGCAATGTCGACTTGCCCGCGCCGTTTGCCCCCGCGACGGTGACAATCTCGCCGGAATCGACGTTGATCGAAATATCGGAGATCGCGATCAAGCCGCGATAAGCCGTGGTGAGGTTCGCTACTTCAAGCAACACGGTGGCGATCCCCCAGATAGGCAGCGATCACCTTGTCGTCGCGCACGACTTCTTTAGGTAAGCCTTCCGCCAGCACCTTGCCAAGATGCAACACCACGGCGCGGTCCACCAGCGGCATCACAACTTCCATCACATGCTCGACCATGACGACGGTGACACCCGTTTCCCTCACCTTGCGGATCAGATCGACACCCGCCGCAGCTTCGCTCGGCGTTAGCCCGGTCAGCACTTCGTCGAGCAGCAGTAGCTTCGGTTCGGTCGCCAGCGCGCGCGCAACTTCAAGCCGGCGCTTCTGCGGCGGCGTGAGGTCCGCCGCTGACGCGTCGGCATGCGCCGCAAGGCCGACATAGTCCAGAACGTCGAGCGCCTTTGCGCGGGCCTGCAGAACGCTGGGATAACGCACGAACGCTCCCACTGTGACGTTCTCAACCACGGACATGGAATCGAATGAGCGAGGCACCTGATAGGTCCGCGCAATGCCTAGACCGCAGCGATCGGCAGCAGGCAATGGCGTGATATCCCGCCCGTCGAACTCAATGACACCAAAGGAGACCGGAAACGCGCCAGCGATCAGATTGAACAGCGTCGATTTTCCCGCGCCGTTGGGACCAATCAGCCCGAGAATTTCGCCACGCTTGACGTCGAGATCGATAGAATCGTTCGCGACCAGCCCGTCGAACCGGCGTGTCACGCTGCGGCAACTGACAAGCGGCTTGTCGATCATGCCGTCGCCTCGCGTTTCACCGCAGGCTTGATGATGCTGAGAATACCCTCAGGGCGAGTCAGCGATACGATCATAATGAGCCCGCCGTAAATCACGAGGTCGAGGCCGGAGCCCGAGCCGCCGAGATACGAGCGCGTCAGCTCGGCCAACGGAATCAGGATCAATGCGCCGATGGCTGGGCCCCATAGCGAGCCGACACCGCCCAGCACTGCAGGCAGCGCCATCAGCAGCGAGAAACGGAAATGCATCACGCTGTCCGGATCGATGTAGGATACGAAGGCCGCGTAGAACCCACCGCCGACCGCAGTGAAAAATGCCGAGATCGCGGCCGCCGCCATCTTGGAATGGAAGATCGTAACGCCGAGGCTCTCGGCCGCATCGGCGCTGTCCTTTACCGCCCGCCACCAATAGCCCCACTTCGATTCGACAATTGAGAACGTGACCAGCCAGGTGACGGCGAACAGGCCGAGCGCGAAGTAGAAGTACGGCGCCTTGTCGCGTGCGAACTGCAACGTCCACCACGAGTCCGGCGTGAACGGCCACTGGATGCCGAGCGCGGCGCCCGCATAGTCCCAGTTGTGGAACAGCAGCAGGCCGATTTCGGCGATGACGATGGTCGCGATCGAGAAATAGTGTCCCTTGAGCCGGAAGCATGGGTAGCCCAGCGCCAGCGCGATCAACGCGGCGATAATCCCTCCCGCCAGAAGTCCGCCCCATGGCGTGATGCCGAACTTCACATAGAGAATGCTGGTCGCGTAAGCGCCGATCCCGAAATACAGCGCGTGTCCCAGTGAAACCTGGCCGCAGTAGCCACCGAGCAGGTTCCAGCTTTGTGACAGCGCCGCAAACAGCAATGTCAGGATCAGCACGTTCATCATGTAAACGTCGGTGACCAGCCGCGGCACCAGCGCGATCAATGCAAACACAACAAACGCGGTAATGAGCTGACGCCGCCGACTGGCGACGAACGCGGACATCGACGAGGCTGCGGCAGAACTCTGGGTCATCACAGCCTCCCGAACAGGCCGCTTGGCCTGACGAACAACACCAGAAGATAGAGCGAGTACACGCCGACCGATTTCAGCGACGCCGGCAGGATCAGCGTGGTCAGCGCCTCCACCAGCCCGACGATTACGCCCGCCACCAGCGCGCCGAAAATACTGCCGAAGCCCCCAAGCGCGACTGTGACGTAAGCGATCAGCGCAAAGGTGCCGCCCACCTGCGGATGGATGTAATAGAAAATCGCTAGCACCGCGCCCGCGATCCCCACCAGTGCAGCGCCGAGTCCCCAGCCGAGCGCGAACACGCGGTTGCGGTCGATGCCGACCAGCGCCACCGCCCCCTGATCTTCGCGTGTCGCTTCGAGCGCCTTGCCGAAATCGGTGCGTGTGATCAGCCAGTAAAGTCCGGCGAACACCGCCAACGACACCGCTCCGCCGAAAATCTGCGGCCATGGCAGGAACACTCCGCCGATGTTGAGCGTCTTGCCGCCGAGCCATGTATTGGCGATGTTGCGATAGTCCGGCGTGAAGAAATACTGCGCAAGGCCCTGGATCAGCAGCGCGAGGCCAAAGGTCGCGAAGATCTGCACCATGCCGGGATTAGCCTTGGCGCGCATCGCGTAGCGGATAATACCCGCATAGACCGACACGCCCAGCACGAACATCAACGCCACGACCAGCGGCATGAGCACGACCGGGTCGAGCGTCGTTGCGAGAACCAGTCCGAAGGTCGCATACATCGCGAGCATGAGAAACTCGCCGTGAGCGAAGTTCACCACGTCCATCAACCCGAAGATCAGCGAGAGGCCAACCGCGATCAACGCGTAGATCAGCCCCAGCAAGAGGCCGCTCGCGATCACCTGTAGAAAGGCCTGCGTTGTCACTGTGCATCATTCCGTCAAAAAGTGGACGCTGTCCGTTGGGTGCGGCAAGTGGACGTTCAAGAAAATGGGGCGCTGCCAGTAACGACAGCGCCCATTTGTATCAGCCGTTCATCGGCCATTTCGGCTCCGCGATCGCGGCCTGCGCCGGATAGACGGTCACGAACTTGCCGCCGAGATACTGCAGCAGCACCGGATCGGCATCGTCGTTCTGCCCTTCGGCGGTGAACTTGATCCGCTTCCACGGCATGATCGTCTGCTCGCCGGGCGTATCGGTGGCCGCAAGCGCCGCGCGGATCTTTTCGCCATCGGTGGATTTCGCCCGGTCAATGGCATCGGCGAGAACCAGGATGCAGGTCAACTGCCGCGAGGTGTTGTCATTCAGGTCGCGGTTCGCGCGCGCCTTGAACATGTCGTTGACCTTGCCGACCGACGGACGCTTGGCCGCGAGGTCGAGCGAGAAGCTGGCGCGCGAAATCATGCCGTTGAGCTTGTCGCCGACCGCGTCGAACGTCGCCTTGTCGGAGAAGCCCGCCGCCTGCGCCAGAATGTTGTTCGGCTTGTAGCCGAGCTCATCCATCGTCTTCATCAGAAGAATGGTGTCGGTGGTGTAGCTCGACGGCAGCAGAACATCCGGATTGGCGCTCTTGATCTGCTGCACTTCTGCGGTCAGTGACGGCGAGCTGGCGCGATACTTGATGTCGACGGCGACCTTGTAGCCGCGATCCTGCGCCAGCTTGCGCTGGACGTTGGAGGAGTCGGTTCCGAAGATCGTGTCCTCGAAAAACAGCCCGACGGTGTCGATCTTCTTGCCCTTCTTCTTCAGCGCATCCATGAACTCGAACATCGCGAGCGAGAACATCTCGTCATGGGCTGCGGGGCGGAAGAAGAACTTAAGACCCCGGCGATGCAGGCTCGGCGACGAGGAGTCGGCCGCGACATAGGGAATGCCGTAGCGCTCGCAGGATGCGCTGACCGTCGCTGACACCGACGAATGGAACGCGCCGCAAATGGCGACTACCTTGTCCTGGGTGATCAGGCGCTCGGCTTCGGCACGACCCTTCTGCGGATCGCCCTGATGGTCGGCGAAGACCAGCTTGATCTTGGCGCCGCCGAGACCCGCGAGCCCGGCGTTCTTTGCGGTCGGCAAGTCGAGATCGTGCGATCCGTTGACGATATCGACGGCGGTTTCCAGCGCATGGCGCGCGTCCGCGCCGATCTGGGCCGTCGGTCCTGTCAGGGGCCAGATGCAACCGATCAGGATTTCCTTGCCGGCTTGCGCAAACGCTTGCGTGCCCGCCAACGAAAGAGCAACACCTGACAACAGTACTTCACGGCGATTCATCGATAATACTCCCTGGTTTACCGCAGCCTCATGTCTGGCAGAGGCTTTGCGGCTAATCTGGCGAAACAGGCAAGGCTCTTACTGAATCGAAAATTCCGAATTGCGAACGTCTGTCACCAGCATGAAGCCAGGTGCGTGAGTGATTGCGAAAGCCGGCCGCGACTGCAGGATGACCGATTGCGGCGTGACTCCGCACGCCCAAAATACCGGCATTTCATCGGGCTGAATGCTCACTGCGTCGCCATAGTCAGGCTTCGCAATGTCCTTGATGCCGATCAGTTCCGGCTTGTCGATATGCACCGGCGCGCCGTGCACCGCCGGGAAGCGTGTGGTGATCTGAATCGCGCGGATCGCCTCCGCAGGCTTGAACGGGCGCATCGAGACCACCATCGGCCCCGCGAACGGCCCTGCCGACGCGCAGGGAACATTGGTGCGATACATCGGGACGTTACGCTTCTCCTCGATGTGGCGAATTTTCAACCCATCCGCGATCAGCGCTTCCTCGAATGAAAACGAACAACCGATGACGAAGGCGACGAGATCGTCCCGCCAGTGCGCCATGATATCGGTTGGCTCTTCGCTCAGTTGCCCGTCGCGCCAAACCCGGTAGCGCGGAATATCCGTGCGGATGTCGAGATCGATGCCGAGCGCTGGAATGCGCGGATCGCCAACTTCGGACATGCCGATGATCGGACACGGTTTGGGATTAAGCTGACAAAAGCGATGAAACGAAGCCGCGAGGTTTTCGGGCACGATGGCGAGGTTGCCTTGGACGTAACCGGGCGCAACTCCTGCCGTGACGTCAACCTTGCCGGAGCGATAGGCCAGCCGCGCGTCCCGGCTCGGCAGACCCGCGCCGAGACTATGAACCGATCGAGACACCTGTTCGGCCGCCGAGAGCATAGGACCCCTCCATTTCTCGTCAAAAAGAGTGGATCATTGCCCTGCGATAAAGTCTAGTCGCGTTTTCTTATAAGAAACGATAAGCTGGACTAATAGGTGTGGGGCTACGGTATGGTGGATTTCAAATCGATCGAAACATTCCTCTGGGTGGTGACACTCGGGAGCTTTGGCGGCGCGGCGCGCAAACTCAACACAACCCAGCCTGCGATCTCGCAACGCATCTCCCAGCTCGAAGCCGAGATCGGTGTAAAGTTGTTGCAGCGTGACAGCCGCTCCGTGATGCCGACACCGAGCGGACGGCAGATGATGCAGTACGCCGAGAAGCTGATCGGGCTTCGCTCGGAGATGCTGGCCGCTGTGATGGATCGCTCGGCGATGCGCGGCGTGCTGCGTCTCGGCGTTTCGGAAACCATCGTCCACACATGGCTTCCGAAACTGATCGAGCGCGTCGCCAGCACCCATCCCAATCTGTCGCTGGAAGTCGAAGTCGACATCACACCCAATCTTCGCGCGCGCCTGCTGGCGCAAGAAATTGACCTCGCCTTCTGTCAAGGGCCGTTGTCGCTGTCGAACGTGCGCAATCGCGTGCTGTGCGACTATCCGATTTCCTTTGTCGCCAGCCCCTCGCTCGGTCTCGGCAACGGCGTGTTGACGGTTCATGATCTCGCGCGCTTCGCGATCATCACCTTCGCACGCAAGACGCAGCCTTATGAAATCGTGCGGTCACTGTTCAACCGGCCCGACCTCCCCTCGATCCGGCTGCACGCCAGCGCGTCGCTGGCGACCGTGATCCGGATGGCGACCGACGGTATCGGCGTCGCGGTGATCCCGACCGCGATCGTGGAGCGAGAACTGGCGGAGGGTCAGCTCCAGCTGCTGTCCACCGATCTTCAGGTGCCGACGCTGACGTTCGCCGCGAGTTGGCTCGCATCGCCCGACACGCTCGCCGCCGAGCTAGTTGCCGATCTTGCCGTGAAGCTCGCACAGGGAGAAGACGATCCCGCTATCGCGCGCGGTATCAGTGCTGCGACGGTGGCGGCTCGTCCGGTATCTCCAGCGCTTCCGTGAACGGAAATTCGAGCACGATCTCGCCGGCCTCGTCCGTGACTTCCAGCGACGCCGACAACAGACTCGGCTCCTTGCCCTCCTCCTGGAGTATTTGCCGGATGGTTGCACGCGCCACGCGCCAGGCCTGATCGGGATCGCGCAGTTCCGCGCCCTCAGGGTCCGGAATGAGCGTCTCGCCGATGCGGGTGTTGAAGAAATAACGGGGCATATCTGAAACCTAGAACTGACACCGCAAACCCACAAGGGCGGCCTGCATTTTTGCGCAACGATATGAGTTGATCTCGGCGATCCTTCTGAGGCCTAAGTGACGAGTACCTGACGGAATCATGACGTGCATACTATCATCACCGAGCCGTTGTTCTATTTCGTGGCGGTTCCGGCGGTGATCCTGCTGGGACTGGCCAAGGGCGGCTTTTCGGGTCTCGGCATCGCATCGACACCATTGCTGGCGCTTTACCTGCCGCCGCTGGAAGCCGCAGCCCTGATCCTGCCGATCCTGATCACGCAGGACATCATCTCGATCTATGTCTACCGGCGCGACTGGAATGCGTGGAACCTGAAAGTCATGTTGCCCGGTGCGATTGCCGGCATGGCGCTCGGATGGCTGCTCGCCTCGCACCTGTCGGATGCCTTTGTGCGCATCATTATCGGCGTCATCGGACTCGCGTTCGTCGCCAACACCTGGCTGCGCCGCAACAGAATCGAACCGCATCCGGCGACGACAATCAGCGGGGTATTCTGGGGCGGCGTCTCGGGCTTTACATCATTCATGACCCAAGGCGGTGGACCGCCATTTCAGGTTCACGTCCTGCCGCAGCGGCTGCCTAAGCTGACGCTGGTCGGCACCACCACGATTTTCTTCGCGGTGGTCAATGTCCTGAAAATCGGCCCCTACTTCGCGCTTGCGCAGTTCACGACAAAGAACTTCGCAACGTCGTTGCTCCTGCTGCCGATCGCAGTACTCGCGAACTTCGCCGGAATCTGGCTGGTTCGGAAAACGCCCACCGGATTATTCTACAACATCGCCTACGTTCTGCTGTTCCTCATCTCGCTGCTGCTGCTGTGGCAGGGCGTGGCGGCTGTGATCTAGATCATTGGCAGACTACGCGGCTCGCGGCCGAGCGGAAACGCTTTCTCAAGCGCAGCAATATCGCTTTCCGTCAACGTCAAGTCTCCCGCACCGGCATTGTCCGCGGCGTGGCCCGACGATGAAGCTTTGGGGATCGCAAAGACCGAAGGCCATCGGGTCAAAAACGCGAGCGCAACCTGCCGCGGCGTCGCGCCGTGTCGCGCGGCGATCTCCTGCAGCACCTTGCCGCCTGCCGATTGCGCGTCTGGGAAATCATCATGGCCGAACGGCGAGTAACCAACGACCGCGACACCATGCGCTTCGCACCACGGGATCACCGAATGTTCGATAGCGCGTTCGTTCAGATGATACAGCACCTGATTGCAGGCGATGCGGCCCTCCCCCGCAACGTCGAGAATCTCCGCAAGATCGCCCGCGTCGAAATTGCTCACACCCCATGAGCTGATCTTTCCATCGCTCACCAGTTGTTCAAACGCGGCGACTGTATCCTCCAGCGGATATGATCCGCGCCAATGCAAGAGAAAGCAGTCCAGCCGATCGGTCTTGAGCCGTTTCAGCGAGCGCTCGCAGGCCTGCACAGCGCCTTTGCGCGAAGCGTTGCTCGGCAGCACCTTTGAGACCAGAAACACCTCATCGCGCCGACCGGCCATCGCCTCGGCAACAACCAACTCTGCATCATCGTACATTTCCGCAGTGTCGATATGGCTTATGCCGAGGTCGAGACCATTGCGCAGCGCTGCCACAGCGGATGCGCGATTACCCCGATCGATGTACCAGGTGCCCTGCCCGATGACCGAGACCTGCTTGCCTGTCGCGCCGAATGATTTGTGCTTCATGCCAATGTGCTTTCAGTAGCCTGTCATTTCGAGATAGCCGATGCCGCTGTGGCTGCCCTTGAAGCTGATCGGGCCTTCCCAATAAGCGAAGCGCGTACCCATCCAGCTCTTCGCATTCAGCGGCACGCTGTCAATCTTCAACCCGCGCTCGGGAATGGCGACGCTCCACGATGTCGGCAGCTTGCGACCGTCGATATCGGTCGAACCCGTAGGTGTCATGATGATGGCGGTTGTGGCAAGCGGCACCGAGCGCCCGCCGCTGTCAATCCAGTTACCGGCGAAATAATGACCACCATCCTTCTGTCGAAGGCGAAACAGCATGACCTTTTCACCCGAATCGAGATGCAACGAGAACCAGTCCCACCCGGTCTGATCGGACGCCAGCGGCTGGCTGCTCCATTCGCGGTCCATCCACGCATGGCCCGTGACGGCGACCTGCTTGTCGCCCAGCGTGACCGTGCCCGACGCTGAAAAATATGGCTGGCTGAAATAGTATGACGCCTGCCCGCGTTCCGATTTCCTGCTGTAGCCACCGTCACCCTGCAACACCAGCGGACGATCCGCTGAGAGATTCAAGGCGTAACTGAAATCTGACCCCGATGCCGCGACTGCGAGCGGCGCAACGTTCCGCGCATTGAAACCGTCAAGCCCGCGCATCTCCCATGAGTCGATCCATCCGCGAAACGGCGTCACCTCCGCGCCCGCCTGACCGACACCGCCACGCGCGAATTTCTCCGCATAATGATGAGTGGTCGCACTGGTGACCGCCGCATGACCCATCCAGATCTGCTGATTGGCCCAGCCGTCCTGCTGCGCGCCAGGAGCCATGGCCTGACGGAACAGGGTCCACTGCGCGCCCCACTGCGCGCCGCTGGCGTCTTTCAAATTTGCAGTGAGATACCACCACTCGATGCGGTAGTCCGGGTGCGGGCCATGATCGCGCGGAAACGCCAGTGCCTTGCCGGGTATCACAACCGCAAATCCCTCGCTCTCGCCGCCCAATCCTGCGAAGCCTTGCGCGCGCGCGAGTCCGCCACTGAGCGTTGCGAGCAGACCGCCGCCGAGGAAAGTGCGACGGTTGATATGAGTTTTAACGCTCATTGGCGAATATCTTCGCAAGGGCTGCGGGTTGCAGCCGGATCAGCCGGATGATCGGCAGGCACGTCGCCAGCAATGCTGCCAGCATCGCAACCGCAAGCAGCTCCAGCAACTGCGCAGGAAAGACGTGCAGCGGCAGACGCCAGCCGAACGCCTTGACGTTCACCACGGCCACCAGACACCACGCCACCAGAATTCCGAGCGGCAGCGCCAGCAGCGCCGTGATGAACGCAACCGACATGGTTTTCAGCAACTCGATCCCCGCGAGCCGCCGCCGCGTCAACCCGAGCGCCCACAGCGGCGCCAGTTGCGGGAGCCTGCTGTTGCTGAGCGTCAGCAGACTGGTGAGCAGCGCGATCCCTGCAACACCGAGCGTGAAGGCGTTCAGTGCCGACGTCACCGAGAAAGTGCGGTTGAAGATGCGGGTGGACTCGGCCTTCAGCGTCGCCTGATCCAGCAGGCGGCTGGAATCGAGTCCAAATTTTTCGCGAATGGCAGCGACAAGGTCAGGCACTTTCGCCGGTGAGACGCGCAACCCAAATCGCGTGCGGGCGATCTCCGGCCATCGTTTGGCCAGCGCATCGATATCGATGCCGATCTGACCTTTCGGGTTACCGTAATCGGGATAAATCCCGGCAACCTCGACCTGCCACGGCCCCGTCGTCGCCGGCAGCACGACGCGTTCGCCGAGGCGAACTTTGAGCCGCCGCGCCAGTTGCTCGCTGATTAGCGTCGCGTCGCCCGCGCGTACCTTGTCCCAGACGTGCGGCACCGACTCCAGCAGCGGCCAGCGCTCGCGATAAGTCGCATGATCGGCAAAGCCAAGAACTTCAACCGGCAGCGTGTCCAGCGTCACGTCGGTGCGCCACGCCGGCAAGATCGCCTCGACTTCGGGCCGCCGCCGCAGCCACGTCACGATCTCCGCAGCTTGCGCATCGGTGTTTGCGTTCAGATAGACCTCGGCCGCCAGCCGGTCGTCGAGCCAATTGGTAAACGTCCGCGAAAAACTCTGCACCATGGTGCCGACGCCAACATTCACCGCGAGCGCGAGCAGCAGCGCCATCAGCGCCAGCGACAATCCCGGCAATTGCTGTCGGCTGTCGGCCCAGAACCATTTGACCAACGGGCGAACCGTCCCTCGCTGCCCGAAGCTAAGCATTGCGCCAAGCAGCACCGGCAACGCCAGCGCTGCCGCCAGCAGCAATCCCGCCAGCACCAGAAATCCCGATGCGAGGGAATCGCCGAAATAGAAGCATCCTGCAGCGGCAATGACGACCGCGAGCGCCAGCAAGCCCTGCCGCTTCAGCCATCGTTGCTGCTCCTGTTGCCAGGCATAGGGCTGCGCCGCAGCCAGAACGGGAAGACGATAAACGCGATAGAGCCCCGCCCCCGCCGCCAGCAACGCACCGAGAATGCTCATGCCAAGGCCCGACAGCCACCAGCTTGCCTTCAGCGTGAGTTGCCCCGGAACCTGTGCGCCATAGAGCCCGCGCAGGCTCGCGGCGACATCGGGCAGCAGGAACGCGGCGACGACGTAACCGCAGATCAAGCCGACAATGCCGGACACAATCGCCAGCGACACCAGTTCGATCATCAGCACGACGGTCAGCGCGCGCGCCGACACGCCGCAGGCGCGCATCGTTCGCAACATCGGCAGCCGTTGCTCGAAGGCGAGCCCGACCGCTGAATGAACGATGAAGAGACCGACCACGAACGACAGCAGGCCGAATGCGGTGAGGTTGAGATGAAAGCTGCTGGTGAGGCGTTCAAGATCGCTCGGCGCGCCCGCTTCCGTCAGTCGCAGCCTGTCTCCGACGACCTGTTCGAGCAGCGGCCGTTTTCCGCCACTCTGCTCGCCGACCAGAAGCCGCGACACCTGATCCGGCATTTTAAGCATGCGTTGCGCGATGCCGATGTCTACCACCAGAACACCCGGCGCGAGATTGTCCTGAACAGCCAGCGGCGGCAGCGATGTCCCGCGGCCAATCACCGGCGATGCGCCTTCAGGCAGCTTCAGGTCGGACAATGTCTCCGGCGCGACCAGCGTCTGTCCCGGCGGCATGAGAAACGTCTGCAAATTCGCCTGGCCAATATCCGGCGCAGGCCCCGCCCCCGCAGGCAGGGACACCGGTTCGATACCGAGCAGCCGGAACGCCCGGCCACCGATCAGGATGCGACCTTCCACCACCGGCGATACCGGCCAGTTGGCGCGGCGCAAATCGACAAAGAGCTGCTGCGAAAACGATGGACTGTCGCGGCCAACCAGCATCGCCGTATTGCCGCCGCCGAATGTCGCCGCCGCGCGGTCATAACTGCTGCGCGCCTGTTGATTGAGCGCCTGCACGCCGCTCCACAGCGCGGTGGCTGAAATCAATCCGACCAGCAAGGTGGCCAGCTGCATCCGATGCCGTTTCCAGTGGCTCAACAGACCCACGAGAATCCACAGCGGACGCGTCATGTGATCCGCCCCGCAGTGAGATGGACCCGCCGGTCGAGCGTCGCCGCCAGCCGCTCGCTGTGCGTCACCATGAGAAAACCGCAGCCGGTGCGCGCGACCAGATCGCGCGCCAGCGCCAGCACATCGTCAGCGGTCTTCTCATCGAGATTTCCGGTCGGCTCGTCGGCCAGCAGCACCAGCGGCTTGATCGCCAGCGCGCGCCCGATCGCCACCCGTTGTTGCTGTCCGCCGGACAATTGCTCGGGATAGCGGTCGAGCAGTGCACTTAATCCAAGCCGCTCCACCAGTTCGTCCTGCCATGCCGGATCGTAACGCCCCGCGATCCGCGCCTGGAACGCGAGGTTGTCGCTGACCTGAAGACTGGGGATCAGATTGAACTGCTGAAACACGAGACCGAGCCGGTCGCGCCGCATGGCCGCACGATCGCTGTCGGACAGGTCGGAAACCAGCGCGCCGTCGAGCCAGACCTCGCCGCTGTCCGCTTTGTCGAGGCCAGCGATCAGATGAAGAAGAGTGCTCTTGCCGCTGCCGGATTCGCCGGTGAGCGCCACGCTCTCGCCCGCGGCCAGCGCAAGATCGACGCCGCGCAAAACCGCAAGCTGCTCCTCCGACGTCCGATAGGATTTGGTGAGGTTGCGAACCGTCAGCATGATCGCGGCGATCATACACTCCCGCGAAGGGAGCGTACAATCGCCGCGACATTCATATCAGCGTGTCAGGTCAGATTGAGTTCGTACTTCTCGATATCCTTGGCTCGTTCGGAGCCTGCTGCCGCCCGGTGATCGGTCGCGATCATGGTGTACACCGCGGGCAGCACGAACAGCGTGAACAGCGTACCGATCGTCATGCCGGCCACGACGACGAGGCCGATAGAGAAGCGGCTCGCCGCGCCGGCACCGCTGGCCGTCAGCAACGGCAGCAAACCGGCAACCATCGCCGCGGTCGTCATCAGGATCGGCCGCAACCGGACCCGCGCAGAGTGCTCGATC
>JAUSAX010000014.1 GCA_030652315.1 Afipia sp.
CATCTCGGCGTCTGGCCGATCATCATGGGCATCACGATGTGGGTCCAGATGAAGCTGAACCCGACGCCGCCGGATCCGACGCAGAAGATGATCTTCGACTGGATGCCGCTGATCTTCACCTTCATGCTCGCGGGCTTCCCCGCCGGTCTCGTGATCTACTGGGCCTGGAACAACCTGCTCTCGGTGCTCCAGCAGGGCTACATCATGAACAAGAACGGCGCGAAGATCGAACTGTTCGACAACATCAAGACGACCTTCGCCGGTTCGAAGAAGACGACGTAGCGCGGATTGTTGTACGAAGCATCGCGCTACTGACACTCATCACCGTCATGCCCGGGCTTGTCCCGGGCATCCACGTCTCTGGCGGTGGGTAAGTCATGGATGGCCGGGCATAGGCGAGCGGAAGCGTCGCCGTTCTTCGAACGGCTAAGCCCGGCCACGACGAGAATTGCAATAGGATGGCTGGTCCATCATGAAAGAACCTTCGTATGACCGATAAAACCGATGCGGAGCTGATCGAAGCCGGGCGAAAGATCTTCGCCGGCGACTGGCAATTTTTCTGGGCCTCGCCATCGATCGAAGCACTGCCGCCGATGAAGGGCGTCGAAGTCGCTTTCGCCGGCCGTTCCAACGTCGGCAAATCCAGCCTCATCAACGCGCTGACGGGCCGCAACGGGTTGGCGCGCACCTCGCACACGCCCGGCCGCACCCAGGAACTGATCTTCTTCGAAGGCCCGACGCCTGCCGACGGCAAGGACGCAGGGCTTCGGCTGGTGGACATGCCGGGCTACGGCTACGCATCCGCCCCGAAAACCAAGGTCGCCTCGTGGACGATGTTGATTCACAAATTCCTGCAGGGTCGCGCCAATCTCGCCCGCGTCTATGTGCTGATCGACTCGCGTCACGGTTTCAAGGACGCCGACCACGACGTGCTGAAGACACTCGACAAATCTGCGGTGAGCTATCAGGTGGTGCTGACCAAATCCGATCAGGTCAAGAAAGCTGAGCTTGAAGAAACGCTCGCGGCGACCGTCGCCGCGCTCTCCAAGCATCCGGCGGCGTTTCCAGAGGTGCTGGTGACATCGTCGCGCACCGGCGACGGCATGCCCGAATTGCGCGCCGCCATGATCCGCCTGCTCAGGGAGCGAGTTTAGGGCATGATCCCGAAAAGCATGCCCTCGGGCCTGACCCGAGGGTGGGCACCGGTTTTCGGATAAGATCCCGCCCGGAAGGAAAAATAATGACCCAGAACGGTGCGTTGCGGCTCGCGGTAATTCTTGCCGGGCTGATGGGCGCGGCCGGCGTCGTTCTCGCGGCCGCCTCCGCCCACCAACCCGACGCAGGGCGGCTTGCCTCGGCGTCATCGATGCTGCTGTTCCATGCCAGCGCCGTGATCGGCGCGGCGCTGCTGACCGGGCACGGCATCGCCCAACGGCACCTCGGCCTGACCGCGACCTGTGGCTTCATTGTGGGCGCGGCGCTGTTCGCGGGCGATCTGGCGATGCGCCAGTATGCCGGTCACGGATTGTTCACAATGGCCGCACCGACCGGCGGCACGCTGCTGATCCTGAGCTGGCTCGTGCTCGCTGTCGCCGCCGCCTGGCCGCGACGCGCGGGCTGACTTGCGTCCGCGGCTCTTTGCACGCCTCGCGCCAATCGGCTAAACCCTCGGCCAAATCTTCGCCAGCCCGCGTGAACGAGATTTCCCCATGATGGATCTGCCGACAAATATCAGCCCGCAGGATCAGGCCCGCATCCTGTCGGAAGCACTGCCGCACATGCAGCAGTACGACGAAGAAACCATCGTCATCAAATACGGCGGTCATGCCATGGGCGAGGAAAATCTCGCCCGGCAGTTCGCCCGCGACATCGTTTTGCTGGAGCAAACCGCGATCAACCCCGTGGTTGTTCATGGCGGCGGCCCGCAGATCGCCGCTATGCTGACGCGGCTCGGCATCAAATCCGAGTTCGCCTCCGGCTTGCGCATCACCGACGCCGCCACCATCGAGATCGTCGAGATGGTGCTGGCGGGATCGATCAACAAGCAGATCGTCAGCCACATCAACGAAGCCGGCGGCAAGGCCGTGGGCCTGTGCGGCAAGGACGGCAACATGGTGACCGCCACCAAGGCGACCCGCACCATGGTCGATCCCGGCTCGAACATCGAGAAGGTGATCGATCTTGGCTTCGTCGGCGAACCCGACAAGGTCGATCTCACGCTGCTCAACCAGCTCATCGGCTATGAACTGATCCCGGTGCTGGCGCCGCTGGCCTCATCCGCCAACGGTCAGACCTTCAACGTCAACGCCGACACCTTTGCCGGGGCTGTCGCGGGCGCGCTGAAGGCCAAGCGCCTGCTGCTGCTGACCGACGTGCCGGGCGTGCTCGACAAGTCGAAGAAGCTTATTCCCGAACTGTCGATCAAGGACGCACGCAAGCTGATCGCCGACGGCACAATCTCGGGCGGCATGATCCCGAAGGTCGAGACCTGCATCTATTCGCTGGAAGCCGGCGTCGAAGGCGTGGTGATCATCGACGGCAAGACGCCGCATGCGGTGCTGCTCGAGCTGTTCACCAATCAGGGCACGGGAACGCTGATCCACAAGTGATGCGCCGAAGCACACCTCTCTCGTTTGTCATGGCCGGACTCGTTCCGGCCATCTCGACTGGAAGAGCACAACGTCAAGCTAGTCGGGATCACCGGGACATAGGCGAGCGAAGCGACGCCGTCCTCGGGACGGCTATGCCCGGTGATGACAATTGTAAGATAGGTGATCTCTCCCGCACAATCGCAGCGGCGGCGATGGTCACTCTCGTCGTTTCCAGCACCCCCGCCCGCGCCGACCTGAAGCTCTGCAACCGCATGAGTTATGTGGTTGAAGCCGCCATCGGCATCGACGACAAATCCGCCACCGCGACGCGCGGCTGGTTCCGGATCGATCCGGCTGCCTGCCGCGTGGTGGCCCAGGGAAACATCACGGCGGAGCGCATCCTCCTGCACGCGCGATCCTTGCCGGTCTACGGCGCATCGCCCGCGCCGCAGAACGGCACTGATAACCTCTGCATCGCGCCGAAGGACTTCGTGATCGCCGGGCGGCAGTGCCGCGGCAGCCAGACCGCCGTGCCCTTCACCGAGATCAAGCCGAGCATCGGCGAGGACGGCCATCAGGTCGCGTATCTGGCGGAAGGCGCGGAGTATGACGACGAGCAGGCGCGGCTTGCCGCCATCCAGCGGCTGCTGGTGATCGCTGGCTATGACGCGGCCCCTATCGACGGCGTCGATGGGCGGAAGACGCAAAACGCGCTGGCCGCGTTCCTGAAAGCGCGCGGCCTCGGCGCGGACGCGGCGCAGGCTCCGAATTTCTTCGAGATCATGATCGCTGCGGTGGAGACGCCATCGGCGACCGGCCTCACCTGGTGTAACGATACGCAGTACCGCGTGATGGCCTCCATCGCCACCGACGATGGCAAGGCCGTCACCAGCCGCGGCTGGTATCGCATCGAGCCCGGCAAGTGTTTACATCCCGATGTGACGGGACAGCCGCGCAGGATCTTCAGTTTCGCGGAGGCGGTCGACAGCGACGGCCGCACCATCAAGATCAACAGCCGGCCGTTGAACTGGGGCGGCTCAACCATGCTCTGCACCCGTGAAGCGCAGTTCGAATTCACCGAACAGGGCGATTGCGGCCCGCGCGGACTGAATGCGAGCGGCTATGAGCGCGTCGACATGACCGCAGGCGCCGGCAAAACCATCCGGTTCGGAATGCCATGACCCAAAAGAACATGATTCAAAAGCGCAACTTCTCCCATGTCGAGACATGGGTGTTCGATCTCGACAACACGCTCTACCCGCACCACGTCAATCTGTGGCAGCAGGTCGATGTGCGTATCCGCGATTTCGTCGCGCAGTATCTGAATGTGCCCAAGGACGAAGCCTTCAAGATTCAGAAGGACTACTATCGCCGCTACGGCACCACCATGCGCGGCATGATGACCGAGCACGGCCTGCGCGCCGACGACTTCCTCGCCTATGTCCACGAAATCGATCACTCGCCACTCGAACCCAACCCCGCGATGGGTGCGGCGATCGAAAAGCTTCCCGGCCGCAAGCTGATCCTCACCAACGGCTCGCGCGCCCACGCCGGCAAGGTGCTGGAACGCCTCGGCATCGCGAAGAATTTCGAGGACGTGTTCGACATTGTCGCCGCCGAGCTGGAGCCGAAGCCCGCGCGGCAAACCTACATGAAGTTCCTCAAGCTGCACGGCGTCGATCCCGGCAAAGCCGCGATGTTCGAGGATCTCGCCCGCAACCTGGTGACGCCGCACGATCTCGGCATGACCACCGTCCTCGTGGTGCCTGACGGGACCAAGAATGTGGTCCGCGAGGACTGGGAACTGGAAGGCCGCGATGCCGCCTATGTTGATCACATTACCGATAATCTGACGGGGTTTTTGGCGGGGATTGACGCCAAACACTGAAATCTCAGTTCGTCGTCCCCGCGCCTTTTCTTTCCCCTCTCCCCTTGTGGGAGAGGGTGGCGAAATCGAGCGAAGCGAGATTGAGCCGGGTGAGGGGTCGGGATCTTGCTGTGATGCCCATACCCCTCACCCGCTTCGCGGCTGCGCCGCTCAGCACCCTCTCCCACAAGGGGAGAGGGGCACTCTATCGCTTGACTCAAAGCCCCAAATTGATTTGTTGACAATCTGCATATCCACGGACTGTCGACATATTCAGTCCCGCCATCTCCCAAGGAATCCTGATGTCTCTCTCCGCTCTCGAAACCACGCTGAACGCCGCTTTTGAGGCCCGCGACACCGTCAACGCCAACACCAAAGGCGAGGTGCGCGACGCCGTGGAGCTGGCGCTCGATCTGCTCGACAAGGGCGAGGCCCGCGTCGCCGAGCGGCAGGCAGACGGAACGTGGAAAGTAAATCAGTGGCTGAAGAAGGCGGTGCTGTTGTCGTTCCGCCTCAACGACATGTCCCCGATCACCGGCGGCCCCGGCGGCGCGCAGTGGTGGGACAAGGTGCCGTCGAAGTTCGCCGACTGGGGCGAGAACCGTTTTCGCGACGCCGGCTTTCGCGCCGTGCCCGGCGCCATCGTGCGCCGCTCGGCCTATATCGCCAAGAACGTCGTGCTGATGCCGTCGTTCGTCAATCTCGGCGCCTACGTCGATGAAGCCACCATGGTCGATACGTGGTCCACGGTCGGCTCCTGCGCCCAGATCGGCAAGCGCGTCCATATCTCGGGCGGCGTCGGCATCGGCGGCGTGCTTGAGCCGCTGCAGGCCGGCCCGGTCATCATCGAGGACGATTGCTTCATCGGCGCGCGCTCGGAAGTCGCCGAAGGCGTCATCGTGCGCAAGGGCGCGGTGCTGGCCATGGGCGTGTTCCTCGGCGCATCGACCAAGATCGTCGACCGCGAAACCGGCGAAACCTTCATTGGCGAAGTGCCGGAGTATTCGGTGCTGGTGCCGGGCTCGCTGCCGGGCAAGCCCCTGAAGAACGGTCAGCCGGGCCCGAACACGGCTTGCGCCGTGATCGTCAAGCGCGTCGACGAGCGCACCCGCTCCAAGACCAGCATCAACGAATTGCTGCGGGACTGAGATGTAACGAAGAGCACCATCACGTCTTCGATGTCATTGCCGGGCTTGACCCGGCAATCCCGACAAGGGACGCACGGCGCTTATGCAATCGAGATCACCGGGACAAGCCCGGTGATGACACATCCGGAAAACTGATGTCGACCGACGCCCTCTCCATCGCCCGCGATCTTTTGCGCTGTCCGTCCGTTACGCCGGCGGATGCCGGCGCGCTCGGCGTGCTGGAGAAGCTGCTCGACGATGCCGGCTTTGCCGTGCACCGCGTCACCTTCTCCGAGCCGGGCGCGGCTGACATCGATAATCTTTATGCCCGCATCGGCACCGGCAGCCCGCACATTATGTTTGCGGGACACACCGACGTGGTGCCCGCCGGTGACGAGGCGGCGTGGACCTACGGCGCGTTCGCCGGCGACGTCAAGGACGGCATGCTCTATGGCCGCGGCGCGGTGGACATGAAAGGCGGCATCGCCTGCTCCGTCGCCGCCACGCTTGAATATCTCGCCGCGAACGGCGGCAAGCCGCAAAAATCTGGTGGAGGCTCGATCTCGTTCCTGATCACCGGCGACGAGGAAGACATCGCCGTCAACGGCACCGTCAAGCTGTTGAAGTGGGCGGCGGAGCGCGGCGAAAAGTTCGATCACTGCGTGCTGGGCGAGCCCAGCAACGTCAACGAGATGGGCGATACCATCAAGACCGGGCGACGCGGCTCGCAGTCCGGCACGCTGATCGTCGATGGCGTGCAGGGCCATGTCGCCTATCCGCATCGCGCGTCGAATCCGGTGCCGGACATCGCGGCCCTGATCGCGACACTCAGCGGCGATCCGCTGGACAAGGGCACCGAACACTTTCAGCCGTCGAATCTCGAATTCACCTCGGTTGATGTCGGCAATCCGGCCTGGAACGTCATTCCCGCTCAGGCGCGCGCGCGTTTCAACATCCGTTACAACGACTGCCATACCCGCGAGTCCCTGCGCGCGCTGATCGAGGAGCGCGTCGTCAAGGCGAGCGGCAATCGCATCAAGGCACATGTCGCATGGGAGCCGTCGAATGCCGACGTGTTCCGGACCAAGCCCGGACCGTTCACCGATCTCGTGGTCGCAGCCATTGAAGACGTCACCGGGCGCAAGCCGGAGCTGAACACCGGCGGCGGCACCTCCGACGCGCGCTTCATCACGCATTACTGCCCGGTGCTCGAATTCGGCCTCGTCGGCCAGACCATGCACCAGATCGACGAACGCACGCCGGTGTCCGATCTCGAAAAGCTCACGAAAATCTATCGCAGCGTGCTGGATCGTTACTTCGCATGAGTGTCGAGAACATGAGCGGTCACGTTATCATTCTCACCGCCATCGACACCGAGCTGAACAAGGCACGCGCGCCTGAAGGCGTCGAGGTGATCTACACCGGCGTCGGCAAGGTCAATGCCGCGAGCATCGCGACGCTGGCCGTGATGGCGCTGCAGCCGAAACTCATCGTCAACTACGGCACCGCCGGCAAGATCGCTCACATTCACAACGGCCTTGTGGAGGTCGCGCATACCGTTCAGCGCGACATGGCGGCGATGCCGCTGGCGCCGCGCGGGCGCACACCGTTCTCGCCGGAGATGGACCGGCTGTCGTCCGGACACGGCAGCGTCGTCTGCGGCACCGGCGACAGTTTCGTCACGTCCGTCGATCCCTGGCTGGTGGAGAACAACATCGACATCGTCGATATGGAGCTGTTCGCGATTGCCCATGTCTGCCAGCGCCACGGCGTGCCGTGGCGGGCGTTCAAGTTCATCACCGACGCCGCCGATGAAAATGCAGCAGATCACTGGAACGAAAACGTCGCCAACGGCGAGGATTTGTTCTGGGATGTCATGAAGACTCTGACTGATTGATCATAACGGGGAGTACGCCATGCAACGCCGCAACATCAACGCCGCCAACGCCCCGCAACCCTTCGGCTACGCGCAGGTCTGCGAGGTCAGCGGTGCGCAGCGCCTGGCTTTCGTCAGTGGGCAGATCCCGCAAACCGTGGACGGCACGGTGCCTGAGACGTTCGAGGCGCAGTGCCGGCTGATCTGGACCAATATCGAAAGCCAGCTCAAGGCCGTCGACATGACCCTCGCCGACGTTGTGAAGGTCACAGTGTTTCTGTCGGACCGGAAGTATGCACTGGAGAATCGCACCGTTCGTCAGAGCGTTCTCGGCACGCTCGCACCAGCCATGACGGTGATCATCGCCGGCATTTTCGACAGCAAGTGGCTGCTGGAAATCGAAGCGATCGCGGCGGCGTAAACTCCTCCCTCGCCCCGCTCTTGCGGCTCTTGGACCCTCTCCCCTTGTGGGAGAGGGTGGCGAGATTGAGTGAAACGAAATCGAGCCGGGTGAGGGGTAATCTCCGTTTACACACGAGCGCATTTACCCCTCACCCGCCCTCGCTTTGCTCGGGCACCCTCTCCCACAAGGGGAGAGGGGAAGTGAGCGCCCCTAATACTCCACCCGCACCAGATAAAGCCCGTCCGGCGGCGCGACGGGACCGCAGGCGGCGCGGTTGCGCGCATCAAGCGCAAGCCGCATGTCGTCAGCCTTCCAGCGCCCGTGACCGACCCATACCAATGAGCCGACCATCGAGCGCACCTGGCTGTGGAGGAACGACCGCGCTGACGTGACGATGTTGACGTCGTCGCCGTCGCGCATCACGTCGAGTGTATCGAGCGTCTTCTCCGGCGACTTGGCCTGACATTCGGTGTCGCGGAATGTGGTGAAGTCGTGCTTGCCGACCAGCACCTGTGCGGCTTCCTGCATGGCATCGGCATTCAGTGGCCGGGCCACGCGCCACGCATGCCCGACCTTGAGCGCGAGATTGGCCCGGCGATTGACGATGCGGTAAATGTAATGGCGCTTGGTCGCCGAGAACCGCGCATCGAACGTCTCCGGCACGATTTCCGCCGACAGCACGCCGATGGGATTTGGCCGCAGATGCGCATTCAGCGCGTCGCGCACACGCTCCGCTTTATAGTCCTTCACGACATCAATATGCGCGACTTGCCCTAATGCATGCACGCCCGCGTCCGTGCGGCCCGCGCCGTTGACCCGCACATCGTCGCCGGTCATGGCTTTCACGGCGGCTTCAATCGCGCCCTGCACCGAGGGGCCGTTGTCCTGATACTGCCAGCCGCAGTAGGGCGTGCCATCGTACTCGATGATGAGTTTGTAGCGGGGCATGTCCGTCAGCCCAGACCGTTGAAGGCGGGAGCGTACTCTACGGATCCTGCGTCCGGCGCAGACGATGCGAGCCGCAGCGCCTGAAAATGCGGCCCCGCGTATCGGCAATCGAACGCCGCCGCTGCCGATAGCGAAAAGCCTAAACGGCCATAGTAATCCTGATCTCCCAGCACGAAGACGATGGTTTCGCCCGCGTCGCGAAGACGCGCATGTCCCGCCTCGACCAGCGTGCGGCCCACTCCGTTGCGCTGCCGATCCGGCATCACCGCCAGCGGCGCGAGGCTGATGCCGGGAATGCGGCGAGCGTCCTGCACGATCCACAGCCGCGAAAATCCAACATGGCCCACAAGCTGTCCGTCCTCCTCCGCCACCAGCGACAGCACCAGTTCGTTGTCGCGACGCAGGCGGTTAACGAGATCGGCCTCTTCACAGGCTTCGTTGCGGCTCCCGAATGCTTGATGGATGACATTGCCGATCGCCGCGATGTCGCTGGCTGTTTCCGGACGAACGATCATTGTGCACACGCTGGCGGCTTGAGCGGCGTGCCGTTAAGAAAGGCATCGGCCTTCATCGGCGGCTTTCCCGCGCGCTGCAATTCCAGAATGCGGATCGCGCCGTCGCCGCAGGCAATGGTGAGCTTGTCATCCAGAAAATCGCCCGGTGCGCCCGAGCCTTTTACCAACTCGCAACGCAGCACCTTGATGCGCACCGGATCGCCATCAATGGCAACCTCGAACCATGCGCCGGGAAACGGCGAGAGGCCGTGGCAGTGGCGCAGCACCTCGCGCGCGGATTTAGTCCAGTCGATCCGCGCCTCGGCCTTGTCGATCTTGGCAGCGTAAGTGACGCCCTGCTCGCTCTGCTTCGTCAGTTGCAGGCCGCTGCGTGACAGCCCGCCCATCGCGCGCACCATCAGGTCCGCGCCGAGCGGCGCCAGCGCATCGTGCAGATCCTGCGCGGTCATCGTATCAGTGATCGGCAGACGTTCAGCCATCGCGATGTCGCCGGTATCGAGCCCCACATCCATCTTCATGACCATGACGCCGGATTCAGCATCGCCCGCCATGATGGCGCGGTTGATCGGAGCAGCACCACGCCAGCGCGGCAGCAGCGACGCGTGGAGATTGAAACAGCCGAGCGGCACAGCTTCGAGAATGTTCTGCGGCAGGATCATGCCGTAAGCCACGACAACGGCCGCGTCGGCGTTGTGCGCGCGGAATTCCGCTTCGGCCTCGGGCGTCCTGAGCGTCTTCGGTGTCAGCACCGGAATGCCGAGCTGGCGCGCGGCCTGCTCCACCGAGGTCGCTTGGATGTTAAGGCCACGTTTCGCGGGTTTAGGTTCGCGCGTATACACCGCCGCGATCTCGTGACCGTGGTCCGCGAGCGTCAGCAGCGTCGGCACCGCGAAGTCCGGCGTGCCCATGAAGATCAGACGAAGCGGCATATTGAATCCACAGTCCTGCCGAGATTGTTCTTTTTATCCGTCATGGCCGGGCTTGTCCCGGCCATCCACGTCTAGTCGCACGAAGGAAAACGTGGATGCCCGGCAGAAAGCTGGGTATGACGAGGTGAGATTCAGACCCCGGCCAGCCTATTTCGCCGCGAGCTTGGCGGCCTTGGTGAATTTCTTCATCACGCGATCGCGCTTGAGCTTGGAGAGATAATCCACGAACAGCACGCCGTTGAGATGGTCGATCTCATGCTGGATGCAGGTGGCATAAAGTCCGTCGGCATCCTCCTCGTGGATCTTGCCATCGATGTCCATGAAGCGCACGCGCACCCGCGCCGGCCGCTCGACCTCTTCATAGTATTCAGGAATCGACAGGCAGCCCTCTTCGTAGACCGAAAGTTCCTCGGACGCCGACAGGATTTCCGGGTTGATGAAAACGCGCGGTTCCTTTTCCCCCTCCTTTTTGGAGAGGTCCATGGTGATCAGCCGCAGCGGCACCGCGATCTGGATCGCTGCCAGGCCAATGCCCGGCGCCTCATACATGGTTTCGAACATGTCGTCGGCGAGCGCCCGGATCTCCGGCGTGATCTTTTCAACGGGCTTTGAGATCAGCCGCAGCTGCTTGTCGGGAAGAATGATGATGTCACGATTGGCCATGGGCGCGATGTAATGGGAGCGCCCGCCGCGGTCAAACCCGTTGTGGCGTCAGCCGCTTGGCTGGAAGCGAATGTCGTTAACCGGGGATTAACCATAAAAATCAGGGAGTTGTTAACTATAAATGTTCCCTATTCGTTCGCATCTCGCCCCGAATCGCGTTACAAGGCGATATGAACGAGATCCTTTTCATTGTCGGCGACGTGCCGGTCCGCATGAGCGCCGCCCTCATCGCATTCGGCGCACTGGCGCTGTTTCTGCTGCTGGCCATCGCCATCGTCATCGCCCGCTCCGGCCGAAAGGGCGCGGAGGCCGCCATGGCGCAGGCCGTGCGCGCCGACGAGCTTGAGGAGCGTCTTGCCGAAGTTTTGCAGGCGCAATCAGTTGCCGCCGGCCGCGTTCACGAAATGGGTCAGGCGCTGGTCGGACGGCAAGCGGAAATGTCGCGCGCCGTCAACGAACGGCTGGATTCGGTGACCCACAAGGTCGGCCAGTCCATGGAGCAGACAACGCGCAGCACGATGGACAGTCTCCGCGTGCTGCACGAACGCCTCGGCATTATCGACAACGCGCACAAGAATCTCACCGACCTCACCTCGCAGGTGACAACGCTGCGCGACGTGCTCGCCAACAAGCAATCGCGCGGCGCATTCGGTCAGGCGCGGATGGAAGCGATCGTGCAGGACGGCATGCCGAAGGGCTCCTACGCATTCCAGCACACGCTGTCCAACAACAAGCGCCCGGACTGCGTGATATTCCTGCCCGACCAGCGGCCGCTGTGCGTCGATGCGAAATTCCCGCTGGAGGCTGTCACCGCGCTGCGTGACGCGCGCAGCGATGAAGAGAAGAAATATGCCACCCAGCGACTTCGTCAGGACGTGATGAAACACGTCACGGACATTGCCGACAAATACCTCATCCCCGGTGAGACGCAGGACACGGCCCTGATGTTCGTGCCGTCGGAATCGGTCTACGCGGAGATTCACGACGGTTTCGACGACGTGATCCAGAAGGCATACCGCGCACGGATCGTGCTGGTGTCGCCGTCGCTGCTGATGCTGGCGATCCAGGTGATGCAGCAGATCCTGAAGGACGCCCGGATGCGCGACGCCGCCGATCAGATTCGCACCGAGGTCATGCACATGTCGGACGATCTCGCCCGGCTGCGCGAGCGCGTCGTCAAGCTGCAGAAGGATTTCGGTAACGTGAACGAGGACGTGCGGCAGATTCTGATTTCCGCCGACAAGATCGAAAAGCGCGCCGGCCGCATCGAAGAGCTGGATTTCAGCAAAGGCAGCGAGCCGGTTGACGCGCCGCGCGTGGTTGCGTCCGGAGGACCCGATCTGTTTCCGGCTCAACTCACCCGCAAATTGCAGGCGGGGGAGTAGCCGCCACCTCCGATAACAAGCTGTCACAATCTATCGTTCGTCATGGCCGGGCATAGCCGTTCGAAGAACGGCGTCGCTCCCGGTTGCCTATGACCCGGCCATCCACGTCTTTGGCGTCTGCATTGAGGGTAAGATGTGGATCACCGGGACAAGCCCGGTGATGACGATCGAGTGCGGTGCGCCCTCACCCCCTCCTACAAGGGGAGAGTGAAAAGCCCGAATCTGCTAACACCCCTGCATGACAGCGCCTGAAACCGTCAGACCAACGCCAGCCCCTGCCCGCACCTCGTGGCGCGAGGCATTGGCGGTGTACCTGCAGCCACGTGTGCTGATTGTGCTGGTCCTCGGTTTCTCGTCCGGCCTGCCGCTTGCGCTGTCAGGCTCTACGCTCCTGGTCTGGATGCGCGAGTCCGGCGTCGATCTCGGCACCATCGGCCTGTTCGCCCTAGTCGGCACGCCCTACACGCTGAAATTTCTCTGGGCGCCGCTGGTGGACGCGCTGCATGTGCCGCTGCTGACAAAGTGGCTGGGACGACGGCGCGGCTGGCTGGTGTTCGCGCAATTGCTGCTGATCGCAGCCATCCTGCTGCTCGCGCTGACGGATCCCGCAAAATCGCCATTCTACGTCGCGCTCGGCGCATTGCTGGTCGCAGCCGCCTCAGCGACACAGGACATCGTGGTCGATGCCTTCCGCGTCGAAAGCCTGCCCGAGAGCGAGCAGGCCGCCGGCATGGCGTCATATGTCGCGGCCTATCGCGTCGGCATGCTGATCTCCACCGCCGGCGCGCTGTTTCTGGTCAGCGGATTTGAAGCCACCGGCCTGACCAAATCCATCGCCTGGATGTGGGGCTACATCGCAATGGCGGCGATGGTGCTGATCGGCATGATCGCGGCGCTGGTCGCCACCGAACCCGAACAGTCGCGCCGCGCCGAGGAAGCCACCAGCGGCGAGAGCGCCATCACGCGCGTAACGCGTGCCGCCGTCGGCGCCTTCACCGAATTCCTGACCCGGAAAGACGTCTGGGCGGTGCTTGCGTTTGTCATTCTCTACAAGTTCACGGATTCGTTTTCCGGCACCATGACCGCACCGTTCGTGATCGACCTCGGCTTTACGCGCAACGACTACGCCGCCATCGTCAAGGGCGTCGGGCTCGCCGCGACCCTGATCGGCGGATTCGCCGGAGGCTTTCTGGCGCGCGCATGGTCGCTCGAGGCGTGTCTCTGGACCGGAGGCGTTCTTCAGGCGATCTCGAATCTCGCCTTCGCGTGGCTGGCTTATGTCGGATTGAACCAATGGGCGCTGGCGCTGGCGATCACGGTGGAGAATTTCACCGGCGCGATCGGCACCGTGATTTTCGTCGCCTATCTCTCGTCGCTCTGCCAGAGCCCGCTGCACACCGCGACCCAGTATGCGTTGCTGACCGCGTTCGCAGCGATCGGCAGAACCTATCTTTCGGCGGGCGCTGGCTATGTCGCGCAGGCCACCGGCTGGCCGGCGTTTTTCGTGCTCAGCGTGCTGGTCGCGGTGCCCAGCCTGATCCTGTTGGCGTGGCTGCAGCGGCGCGGACATTTTAAAATGCTGGGAAAGACGAGATGATCCTCCACCGGCACGTCATTCCGGACGGCTGCGTAGCAGCCGATCCGGAATCTCGCAGAGTTCATCAGAAACTACACCGGGATTCCGGGTTCGCTCGCTAAGGCTCGCGCCCCGGAATGACGAAGCCGTCTAGTGCCTGGTCACAACGCTCCACTTGGTGACGATAGCGTCACTTAACTGGCCGGCCGCCTGCGCACAGGCCATTTCATTGGCCTTCAGCGCAATGCTCTTGCCGATAAAGGGTTTTAGCGCCGCCGCCTCGGCGTCGCTGCTGGTCACGATCTGAAACGTCTCGGGGCCGGTTTCCAGATTGCACAGACCGGTCGGTCCCGGCAGCCGACGCGGTTCGCTGGTCAGCTGATACGTGATGATGCGCTTCTTCTTTGGACCGGAGCGCATCGCGGTCAGTTGACCCGACAACACCTCGCCGGTGTTGATCAGCTTGGCCTTCTGCTGCGCGAACGCATTGGAGGACATCAGGACAGCAAGGCAGCCCGCGGCAAGCATTGCGGGCACATTCGCGAACAGGCGGAGAATCATGCGGCTTCCATTTTGTGAATTCAGCTTCAGGGCAGATCAGAACAGCGTCCGCTGCCGCATGGCAGCCGACAAGGTTCCTTCGTCGAGATAATCAAGCTCACCGCCGACCGGCACGCCATGCGCCAGCCGTGTGACCTTGACGTTGGCATCCTGCAACAGGTCGGTGATGTAGTGCGCGGTGGTCTGGCCATCGACTGTTGCGTTGAGCGCGAGGATGATTTCGGTGACCCGGGGGTCGAGCGCGCGCTGGACCAGTGCATCGATGGTCAGGTCCTGCGGACCGACGCCATCGAGCGGCGACAGCGTCGCGCCGAGCACGTGATAAAAACCATTTGTGGCATGAGCGCGTTCGAGCGCCCAAAGATCAGCGACATCCGCCACCACGACGATGATCGAGGGATCGCGCCGGGTATCGGTGCAGACCGTGCAGGGATTCTGCGTATCGATATTGCCGCAGGTGTTGCAGACCTGGATCTTCTCAATCGCCACTTGCAGAGCCGACGACAGCGGCGTCATCAGGGCTTCGCGCTTCTTGATCAGATGCAGTGCGGCGCGCCGCGCCGAGCGCGGGCCAAGCCCCGGCAGCCGCGCCAACAGCTGAATCAGACGTTCAATCTCCGGACCTGCAACGGCACTAGGCATATTAACCGAGGCCCAGTCCCGGCGGCAGGCCGAGGCCGCCGGTCAGCGTCTGCATCTTTTCCTGCATGGCGGCTTCGGCCTTGCGGCGAGCATCGTTATGCGCCGTCACCAGCAGGTCTTCGAGAATTTCGCGCTCGTCCGCCTTGACCAGCGACGGATCGATTTTCACGGCTTTCACTTCGCCCTTCGCCGTCATACGCACGCTGATCAGCCCGCCGCCGGAGGTGCCTTCAACCTCGATGGTTTCGAGTTCGTCCTGCAGCGCCTTCATCTTCGACTGAAGCTGCGCCGCCTGTTTCATCATGCCGAGAAAATCAGCCATGAACGGTCCTTTATCGAATTGAGTTAGAGATCGTCGTCTTCTTCGGCGGCGGCAACGGGTCCAGAATCGTCCGCGCCCGAACCAGTATCCGGCGCGATGCGCCGCACATCTATCACCTGCGTGCCCGGAAATTTCGCCATCACCGCCTGCACGCGCGGGTCGGCATGAACGCCGTCGGTGAGTTTTTCCTTTGCCGCCTGTGCCTGCGCGCGCAGCGTCGGCTGGCCGGCCTCATTGGACACAATCACCGTCCAGCGCCGTCCGGTCCACTGTTCGAGCTTGCGCGACAGTTCGTTGACAACGGAGCGCGCGGCGCTGCGTTCCAAAGAGACTTCGAGCCTGCCGTCTTCCATCCGCACCAGCCGCATGTCGGCTTCCAGTGCTGACTTGATCTGCAAATCGCGTTTCTCGCCGGCAATCGCCACGATCTCGGCGAACGTCGTCAGACGCAGCACCGGTGCAGCCTCCACCGCAACAGGTGTGGGCGCGCTCATCTGCGGGCGCGGCGAGGTATCGAGTGCGGGTCGCGTACTGGATGCCACCGCGCGCAGCTGCGAACCGTCATCGCCACTCGACGACAGCATGGCAGACGGACCGCGCGGCGCAGCGTTGCCGACAACATTGCCGCCAAGCGTGGGCGACGCGCCGCCGTTGGCATCGATCATCTTGATCGCTTCATCCGGCGTCGGCAGATCGGACACGTAGGCAATGCGCACCAGCACCATTTCGGCGGCGGCCTGCGGCCGTGTCGCCGCCTGCACCTCGGCAATGCCCTTGAGCAGCATCTGCCACATCCGCGACAGCACCCGCATCGACAGCTTGGCCGCGAAATCGCGTCCCCGCGTACGTTCGGTTTCACCCAGCGCAAGATTGTCCGCCGTGGCCGGCACGACTTTAACCCGCGTCACAAAGTTCACGAACTCGGCGAGATCGCTGAGCACCACCACCGGATCGGCGCCGGTATCGTACTGATCGCGGAATTCCTTGAAGGCCGCTGCGATATCGCCGCTGGCCAGCGACTGGAACAGATCGATCACGCGGGTGCGGTCCGCGAGCCCCAGCATCTGCCGCACGTCGTCGGCGCGCACCATGCCCGCGGCATGCGCGATCGCCTGATCGAACAGCGACAGCGAGTCACGCACCGAACCTTCTGCGGCGCGCGCGATCAGACCCAGTGCCTCCGGTTCGGTCTTGACGCCTTCCTTGTCCGCGATGCTCGCCAGATGCGCCATCAGCACATCGGATTCGACGCGCCTGAGATCGAAGCGCTGGCAGCGCGACAGCACCGTGACCGGGACCTTGCGGATTTCGGTGGTGGCGAACACGAACTTGGCGTGCTCGGGCGGCTCTTCCAGCGTCTTCAGGAAAGCGTTGAACGCCTTTTCCGAGAGCATGTGGACTTCGTCGATGATGTAGACCTTGTAGCGCGCGCTCGACGGCGCATAGCGCACGCCGTCCGTGATCTGCCGCACGTCGTCGATGCCGGTATGCGAGGCCGCGTCCATTTCGAGAATGTCGATGTGCCGGCTTTCCATGATCGCCTGGCAATGCACGCCCATCTTCGGCATGTGGATGGTCGGCCCTTTGACCGAACCGTCCGGCAATTCGTAGTTCAGCGCGCGTGCGAGAATGCGCGCGGTCGTGGTCTTACCGACGCCGCGGACGCCGGTGAGAATCCAGGCCTGCGGAACCCGCCCCGCCTCGAACGAATTCGAGATGGTGCGGACCATCGCTTCCTGGCCGATCAGATCCTCGAATGTGCCGGGACGGTACTTGCGCGCGAGCACGCGATAGCCGGCACCCGATGCAGAGCCTGACGCCGGTGAAGAGGCTGGCGCTCCTCCGAGTTCAAAACCCGGCTGATCGTCCGCAGTCGCGCCGGCAATATCAGCATCGGTCATCAATCGATCCGCGATTGTCGCAAGGCTCTTGAAAAGAGAGCGTCTTGCGGAAAGCCGGCGTTAGCACGCTGGGCGCGCGAAAAAGAGAGGTAGGAGACTGACGAGCGACCCGATCCGGACCTCGTTAGGGCTGCTTCCTTCCGGACCTGACCCGATTGGCGAGTGGCTCGTCCACCGCCAATCTCCCGGTCCCTATTTGGGGCCAAAACCGACGGAAAGCAAGCGCGCGGCGGCGGTTCGCACCACGTTGTTACGGCTGATGAAATTGGCGAGCGCCGGGGCTGGCGTCAGCGGGTCCCGCCCCGGTGGAACAAAGACATGGATGCCCCGCGCAAAGCCGGGCATGACAGGTGTTGTTCGCAGCCCCGCACTCTGCAAAATTGCCGAAATCCTTCGAGAATCCAAATGCCCTCCTCCGCCTGGTCGCTCCATTCCACCCTCGAAAAAGACACCATCAACATCGGCGATCTGCCGCTGTCGCGCGTCCTCGTCATCAAGGACGCGAACTATCCGTGGCTGCTGCTGGTGCCGCGCCGTGCCGACGCCATCGAGATCACCGATCTCAATGAGGTCGAACAGGCGCAGCTGATGACCGAGATCAACCGCGTCGCGCGCGTGCTGAAGGAAATCACCAAACCCGACAAGATGAACATCGCGGCGCTGGGCAATGTCGTGCCGCAGTTGCATGTTCATATCATTGCACGCCGGACCTCGGACGCGGCGTGGCCGCGGCCGGTCTGGGGCGTGGCGCCTCCATTGGCCCACGATCCGCAGGAAGTTGAAGCATTCATCGCCGCGCTTCGCCGCAAAATCTGGCTGAGCTAAGGGCATGATCCCGAAAAGTGGGCACCGGTTTTCGGAAAAGATCATGCCCAAAATTGAAAACTCAGGCTGAAAATCAATGACAACAAAAAATGATCCCTTTCCGCTCGGCCAACCGGGGTTCGTGTCGCATCCGATTGACCGCGCGGCGCATGTCCGCACCGACGCCGAAAAGCTGTTCGCATTGGAAACCCATCGCAACGCGCGCGCCTATGTGGTGCATCGCGATTCGCTGGTGGTGACGCTGGGCGCCGACGGCCCCCGCGCGCTGCTGACGCTGGAAGAAGCGCAAAAATTCGGCGCCAATCCCGGTACCATCTTTCTCGGCCTGCACGAGGGTGCGGCGATTTTCGGCATGGGCATCAGCGCCACAGCCGCCGAAGATTTGATGGGCCGTCAGGATGTCGGCGTGGAAAACCTGCGCGCCGTCGCCGCAAGCGGAGCTATACCGGCGCGCGAACTCTCCACGATTGCGATGGCAAAGTCGCTGGTGAGTTGGCATCAGCGCCACGGCTTCTGCGCCAATTGCGGTGCGCGCTCGGCCATGGCGGACGGCGGCTGGAAGCGCGTATGTCCTACCTGCAAGACCGAGCATTTTCCGCGTACCGATCCCGTCGTGATCATGCTGGTAACGGCAGGCGACAAGTGCCTGATGGGACGCCAGTCGCAGTTTCCGCCGACCATGTGGTCGTGCCTTGCGGGCTTCGTCGAAGCAGCGGAAACCATCGAGAACGCGGTACAACGCGAGATTCTGGAAGAAGCCGGCATCCACTGCACCGACGTGCGCTACTACATGACGCAGCCGTGGCCTTATCCGTCATCGCTGATGATCGGCTGCACCGCGCGCGCCACCACCACCGACATCGTCGTGGACAAAACCGAGCTTGAAGATGCACGCTGGTTCAGCCGGGACGAGGCCGTGAAGATGCTCGCCAAGACTCATCCCGAGGGCATGACAGGCCCTCATCCGGTCGCAATCGCGCACCACCTTCTGGCGAACTGGCTCGCGGAAACAGCATAGTTATTGCGGTTCCGCACAAGGAACCGCATCGCGTGTCATCGATTGTCTTGGTCACAGCCATTTCGGGCGAGGCGCAGTGTCAGTGAACATCCACAATCAAACACGCAACAAATCACCACGCATTGTCTGCATCGGCATGCCGGTGCGCGATCTCATTTTCCGCGTGCCGGAAGTTCCCGCACGCGGCCAGAAGGAATATGCCAGCGAGTTTGTTGAGGTCGCGGGCGGTAATTCACCCAACGCCGCGATTTCGATTTCTCGTCTCGGCGGCCGAGTTCTGCTTACAGGACCGATCGGGGGTGCGCTTGCTGCGAGCAATGCCACCATCGAGGATCAATTCAGGAGTGAGGGCATCGACACCAGCTGCCTTGTGGTCGTCGACGATGTGGTCACGCCGATCTCCAGCGTCCTGATCGATCCGAGCGGCGAGCGTACCATCGCCACTTTCCGCGATCCGAAACTGTGGACCGTGGTACTGCCGCCATCGGACACACTGCTCGCGGACTGCGACGCCATTCTGATCGAAAGCCGCTGCGCTGAATTCGGGACCGATGTGTGCGCAGAAGCGAAACGTCGCGGCATCCCCGTCGTCATCGACGGCGATCGGATGATGTCGATGCGCGAAGGGCTGTTGCAGGTCGCCTCGCACATCGTCTTTTCAGCGGACGCGCTGCACGCCACCGCCGGCGAAAGCGACGACGTGACAGCCCTGCGCAAGCTGGCACAGGTGACCCCCGCATTGCTCGGCGTCACATCGGGCTCAAAGGGCGTGATCTGGCTCGACCAGAAGGGTGAGCCGCGGCAAATGCCGGCTTTCCCGGTCCATACCGTGGATACGCTGGGCGCGGGCGACGCATTCCATGGTGCACTCACCCTGGCGATCGCCGAAGGCCTTCCGCTGGAACAGGCCATGCGATTCGCCTCGGCCACGGCTGCGCTCAAATGCACCCGGTTCGGCGGCGCCTTTGGTTCCCCACAACGCATTGAAGTTGAAGAGTTTTTAGCATCCAACCCGGTCGAGGCGATGGTATAGAGGCTCTCTAAAGGCTCGGATTTGGGCTTGTCTGAGAAGAATTTTCTATATATGAGGGTTTCAATCCTCAATTATGGAAGAAAGTTCTTTTCATGTCCGACGCCGCCGTTGTCATCGCTGACGCCCCGCGCCGCCTTGACGCCATCGACCGCAAGATTCTGACCGTGCTCCAGGACGACGCCTCGCTGTCGGTGGCCGAAATCGGCGACCGGGTCGGGCTGTCCTCGACGCCGTGCTGGAAGCGCATCCAGCGCATGGAAGCCGAGGGCATCATCCTTCGCCGTGTGGCGCTGGTCGATCAGAACAAGATCGGCCTCGGGATCTCGGTGTTCGTGTCGGTGGAAAGCGGCGATCATTCCGACGCGTGGCTGAAGAAGTTCGCCGACGCCGTCAGCGCCATGCCCGAAGTAATGGAGTTCTATCGCATGGCCGGCGACGTCGATTACATGCTGCGCGTGGTCGTCTCCGACATGCAGAGCTACGATATCTTCTACAAGAAGCTCATCAGTGCTGTCGCACTGAAGAACGTCACCTCGCGCTTCGCGATGGAAAAGATCAAGTCGGTCACGGCGCTGCCGGTGCCGGCGATCAGCGCGGCGTAATAACAAGTAACACGTTCGTTTTTCGTCATGGCCGGGCTCGTCCCGGCCATCCACGTCTGTAAAGACGTGGATGCCCGGCACAAGGCCGGGCATGACGACAAACCTACGAGAAGAGCGCGACGTAGCCGTGTCAGATCTTCTGATTGTACTCGCCGACTTCAGGATGCGTGCGCAGAACGCTATCCATCGCCTCGAACATATCGCGCATGCGCTGTTCGGAGACCGGGCTCTCGACCACGACCACAAGCTCAGGCTTGTTGCTTGAGGCGCGCACCAGGCCCCAGCTGCCGTCCTCGCAGGTGACGCGCACGCCGTTGACCGTCACCAGATCGCGGATCGGCTGACCGGCGACTTTCGCGCCCTTCGCTTTCAGATCCTCGAAGTGCTTCACCACCTGCGTGACGATTCCATACTTGGTCTCGTCGGAGCAGTGCGGCGACATGGTCGGCGACGACCAGGTCTTCGGCAACGCGTCCTTCAGGTCCGCCATGGTCTTGCCGGCCGCGTGGTCCAGCATGTCGCAGATCGCAATCGCGGAGACGAGGCCGTCGTCATAGCCACGACCGATCGGCGCATTGAAGAAGAAGTGGCCGGACTTTTCGAACCCCGCCAGCGCCTTCAGCTCATGGGTGCGGCGCTTCATGTAGGAATGGCCGGTCTTCCAGTAGGTCGTGTGTGCGCCCTGCTTTTGCAAAACCGGATCGGTCACGAACAGGCCGGTCGACTTCACGTCGACCACGAACTGCGCGTTCTTGTGGATCGCGGACATGTCGCGCGCCAGCATTACGCCGACCTTGTCGGCGAAGATTTCCTCGCCGGTGTTGTCGACAACGCCGCAACGGTCGCCGTCGCCATCGAAGCCGAGGCCGACATCGGCCTTGTGTTCGAGCACCGCATCGCGGATCGCGTGCAGCATTTCCATGTCTTCGGGATTCGGATTGTATTTCGGGAAAGTGTGATCCAGTTCCGTGTCGAGGCGGATGACCTCGCAGCCGATCGCTTCCATCACCTGCGGCGAGAACGCGCCCGCGGTGCCGTTGCCGCAGGCGACCACGACCTTCAGCTTGCGCTTGAGTTTGGGGCGCTTGGTGAGGTCGGCGATATAGCGCGCCGGGAAATTCTCGACGAAATGATACGAGCCCGCAGGCTTGAGCTTAAAATCGGCGTTGAGGACGATGTCCTTCAGCCGATTCATTTCATCCGGCCCGAAGGTCAGCGGGCGGTTTGCGCCCATCTTCACGCCGGTCCAGCCGTTGTCGTTGTGCGAGGCGGTCACCATCGCGACGCAAGGCACGTCGAGATCGAATTGCGCGAAATACGCCATCGGCGTCACCGCGAGACCGATGTCGTGCACCTTGCAGCCGGACGCCAACAGGCCCGAGATCAGCGCGTATTTGATCGACGCGGAATAGCTGCGGAAATCGTGCGCGGTGACGATCTCCTGCTTTTGTCCCATCTCGGCGATCAGCGTGCCGAGACCCATGCCCAGCGCCTGAATCCCCATCAGGTTGATTTCTTTCCCGAACAGCCAGCGCGCGTCGTATTCGCGGAAGCCGGTCGCCTTCACCATCGGCTCGGATTCGTAGGCATAGGTATTCGGAACGAGTTCGGGCTTCGGCTTCGGAAACATTCAGATGGCCTCGTGACAATGCGGGCGGCGATATCCAGCAGCTTTAGCGAATGCTTGGAACCGTGGAAAGGCGGGAGCCAAGCATTTACGAACGAATTGCGGCATATTGGCAGCCAACCCGTACAGCTTCCATTCAGATCGGATACGCATGACCGACCGCCGCCTTGAGTATCCTGCCACCTTGCGCAACCGCGACGCCATTCTCGCCGTGCTGCGCGGCGTGCTGCCCACCTCCGGACTCGTGCTCGAGATTGCCAGCGGCTCGGGCGAGCATATCGTGCATTTCGCGCAGGCATTTCCGGGCCTGACATTCCAGCCCTCCGATCCCGAGGATGTCGCCTTGCAGAGCATCGCCGCGTGGACACGGGATAGCGGTCTTTCCAATGTCCGCCCTCCTGTGATGCTGGATGCATTGTCAAACCACTGGCCGGTGATCGCGGCCGATGCTGTCCTCTGCATCAACATGATCCACATTGCGCCGTGGCAGGCGACCGAGGGCCTGTTTCATGGCGCAGCGAAATTGCTGCCCGGCGGCGCGCCGCTGTATCTGTATGGGCCTTACCGGCGGGCCGATGTCGTCACCGCGCCTAGCAACGAGGCGTTCGATGCCAGTCTCAAAGCACGGAACGAAGCGTGGGGTTTGCGCGATCTGGAAACGGTCGCCGAGCTGGCGCGGTTGGTGGGATTTTCAGCGCCGACGATCACCGAGATGCCGGCGAACAACCTGAGCGTGGTGTTCCGGCGATTGAGATGACTTACGCGCGAAGCGATTTACACACTTCGTCATGGCCGGGCTCGTCCCGGCCATCCACGTCTTGGCGGATTAGAGAAAGGCGTGGATGCCCGGAACAAGTCCGGGCATGACGAACGATGGATCACGAAGTGGGAAGCGGGAGCTTACTGCTCCATCACCAGCTTGCTGCCGGCGAATTCGTAGCGCCTGAGCTTCGACAGGTACGACAGGCCGAGCAGGTTTTCCGACAGCGCCTCGTCAGGCAGCACCAAGGCGTCGACATCGCGCACGACGAGCCCGCCGATATCGACCATCGCAAGCCGCGTGCGCGCCGCCTTGATCGATCCGTTGGCCGTGGAAACATTTGCGGTGTAGTCGCTGGGCCGTGGGCGGACACCGATCTGCGCCGCTGACGACTCGTTCAGCGCGATCACCGACGCGCCGGTATCGACCATGAAGTCGAGCCGGCGGCCATCGACGCGACCCTCGGTCTGGAAATGGCCGCGGCTGTCGCGCGGAATGGTGACACTGCGGAGGCCGGCATTGCCGGTGGTCATCGGCTGCACCGACGCGAAGGCGTTCATGGCCTTGGCCTTATCGACCGCCTTGGCCTGGGCCCTATCGGTGGTCATGTTGTCCGCGACTTTCGCCATGGACGTGCCGAACACGATCAGAATGGCCGCCAGAATCATGATGCTACGCATAACGCATACGCCTGTACTCACCGGTCCCACGCGAAATCTTACGGGAACCACATCACGGCGGGCCGAAAGTTGCCGGTCCGGCCCCGGCAAAGAGGGCTTTTTCCGAGATAAGGGTGAGGGAAGGGTTAATGGGCGCCGCACCAACCTCGTCATTCCGGGGTGTTCTGTATGGAGAGCGAGATTCCGGGTTCGCTCGCAGTGCTCGCGCCCCGGAATGATTCCTGTTCCCGAATTCACGTCCCGCGCGGCTTGACCCGGCGGGTCGGCGGCGCGGATGCCGGATCCTCCGGCCATGGGTGGCGCGGGTAACGTCCGCGCAAATCGGAGCGCACGGCGGCATAGGATCCGCGCCAGAAACCCGGCAGATCGCGCGTCACCTGCACCGGGCGATGCGCGGGCGACAGCAATTCCAGCACCAGCGGGATCTTTCCCTTCGCAATCGACGGATGCACGTTGAGTCCGAACAGTTCCTGCAATCTGACTGCAATGGTCGGGCCTTGCTCTGCTTCATAGTCGATCGGCAGCGACGTTCCCGTCGGCGCCTCGAAATGGGTCGGTGCTTCGCGGTCGAGCCGCGCGCGCAATTCCCATGGCAGCAGATTCATCAGCGCATCGGACAGATCGCCGGCGGAAAAGTTCGCCAGCGAAGTCTTGTCGAATAGAGCAGGCACGAGCCATTCGCTGCGCGTCTCCGCCAGCACTGTATCGGAGAGATCGGGCCAATCTTCAGGCGATGCCGCGCGCAAAAACATCACGCGGTCGCGCCATTGCTTGAGCGGCTTCGACCACGGCAGCCGATCCAGCCCCAAAGCGACAAGGCCATCCGCCAGTACGCGCGCGGTATCCGCCGATGGCGAGACCGGCAGGGTCTGTTCCGACAGCGTGATGGCGTGGAGCTTCTTCCTGCGCCGTGCGCGCAGCGCCATTGCAGCCCTGTCGAACGTGATCTCGTCGTCGGTCTGGATATGATCGGCGAACTGCGCCTCGATTTCGGCCTGCGTGATTGGTGCCGCCAACAGGATGCGTCCGTTCGCCGCCGTGCCTGTCAGTTCGCCGACGGCGATGTACGGCGATTTCGCCAGCGCGGAGGTCTGCTCGACGCTCGCGCCGCGCCCGTTGGCAAGCACGAACGACCCGTTACCGCGATTGCGCGCCACGCGATCCGGAAATGCCAGCGCCAGCATGAGACCCGTGGAGAGCGAGCGATCATTGAGGTCGAACGGCTCATTCGCTGCGACCTGCCTTGCCCAGCGCTCCGCCAACTGCCGCGCGGCTTGCGCTCGCTGCGAGCGATCGCGGCGGAATTGATCCAGCCGCGCGTCAAGATCGGCGCTGTCGCCGCCAAGCCCGCGTTCGGTGAGAATGGCGGCGATCAACGCGGCCTCCTCACCGGAACCAAGCCGATGCGAATCAACAATCATGCGCGCGAGGCGCGGCGGCAGCGCCAGCGCGCGCAAACTGTTGCCTTCGGATGTAATCCGGCCGGCATCATCAAGCGCGTTCAGTTCGCGCAGCAATGCACGCGCCTCGGTCAGCGCCGGCAGCGGCGGCGGATCGAGGAACGCCAGCGCTGATGGATCGCTCGCCCCCCAATGCGCGAGATCCAGCACCAGCGACGACAAATCAGCCGAGAGAATTTCCGGACGCGTATAGGCTTCCAGCGATGCGGTCTGCGGCTCGTCCCAAAGCCGGTAACAGACGCCGGGCTCGGTGCGCCCGGCGCGGCCCCGGCGCTGATCGACGGCGGCGCGCGAGGCGCGGATGGTTTCCAGCCGCGTCAAGCCGATATCCGGTTCGTAACGCGGCACCCGTGCCATTCCTGAATCGACCACGATCCGCACGCCCTCGATGGTCAGCGACGTCTCCGCGATCGAGGTCGCCAGCACCACCTTGCGCTGCCCTTTGGGTGGTGGCGAGATGGCGCGATCCTGTACCGTTGCATCGAGCGCGCCGAACAGCGGCACGATCTCGGTACTCGGATCGCTGATACGCTCAGCGAGAAACGTCTGCGTACGGCGGATTTCGGCCGCACCGGGTAGGAACGCCAGCACCGAACCAGCATCGGCGCGCAGCGCCGTGGCGATGGCATCCGCCATCTGACGTTCGATCTGCACGTCCGGCTTGCGGCCGAGGTAGCGCGTGTCGACAGGAAACGCGCGGCCTTCGCTGGCGATCACCGGCGCATCGCCGAGCAGCTTCGCCACCCGCGCGCCGTCGAGGGTCGCCGACATCACCAGGATACGCAGATCCTCGCGCAGGCCCTGTTGTGCGTCGCGCGCGAGGGCAAGACCGAGATCCGCATCCAGCGAGCGTTCGTGGAATTCGTCGAACAGCACTGCGGCAACGCCGGACAATTCCGGATCGTCAAGAATCTGCCGGGTGAAAATCCCCTCGGTGACGACTTCGATCCGGGTGCTGCGCGAGACCTTCGAGCCGAAGCGCACGCGATAGCCGACGGTCTCGCCGACGCGCTCGCCCAATGTGTGTGCCATGCGCTCGGCGGCGGCGCGCGCCGCGATCCGGCGCGGCTCCAGCACGATGATCTTTTTTGTGCCGATCCATCCTGCATCCAGCAGCGCCAGCGGCACGCGCGTGGTCTTGCCTGCACCGGGCGGCGCGACCAGCACGGCGGTGTTGCTGCGCGCGAGCGTCGATGTCAGTTCATCGAGAACCGCATCGATGGGAAGAGGCGTGGAGAAGTTCATGGAGTTTCTATAATGCGTCATGGCCGGGCTTGTCCCGGCCATCTACGTCTTGCTGGCCATTTAGCAAAGGCACCGAAGCTCGCAATAGTTTCTGCTGCGTCGTCCCCGCGAAAGCGGGGACCCATAACCACTGAAGGTCATGGGTATCACCGCCTTAACAATCCGCGCAGGGAGTATGGGTCCCCGCCTTCGCGGGGACGACATCGTGGATGGAGCAACTCCGCCCTCAAATCGCCCCGCGCCCGACGCTCTCGTAGGTGAAGCCGAGTTCTTCCATCTCGTCGCGGCGATAGATGTTGCGCAGGTCGATCATCACGGGCGTCGCCATCTCGCGCTTCAGCCGCTTCAGATCAAGCGCACGGAACTGCCGCCACTCGGTGACGATCACCAGCGCATCCGCGCCCTTGGCCACCGCATAAGGGTCTTCGCAATAGGTGATATCCGGCAGTTCGCCCTTCGCCTGCTCCATGCCGGCAGGATCGTAGGCGCGCACGTTTGCGCCGAGATCGAGCAATCCGGTCACCAGCGGGATCGACGGCGCTTCGCGCATGTCGTCGGTGTCAGGCTTGAAAGTGAGACCCAGCAAACCGATGGTCTTGCCGCGCAGGTTGCCGCCGAGCGCGTTCGAGACCTTGCGCGCCATGGCCCGTTTTCGATTATCGTTGACCGCGAGCACCGCCTCGACAATGCGCAAGGGTACATCGTGATCCAGCGCGGTCTTCACCAGCGCGCGGGTGTCCTTCGGGAAGCACGAGCCGCCGAAACCGGGACCGGCGTTGAGAAACTTCGGACCGATGCGGTTGTCGAGCCCAATGCCGCGCGCGACCTCCTGCACGTCGGCGCCGACCTTCTCCGACAGATCCGCCATCTCGTTGATGAAGGTGATCTTGGTCGCGAGAAATGCGTTGGCGGCGTATTTGATCAGTTCCGCCGTGCGCCGCTCGGTGTACATGATCGGCGCCTGATTGAGATACAGCGGACGATAGACCTCGCCGAGAACTTTCCGCGCGCGCTCGTCCGACGTTCCGACCACGATGCGGTCCGGATGCTTGAAGTCGCGGATCGCCGCACCCTCGCGCAGGAATTCCGGATTGGACGCCACCGCGACATCGGCCTGCGGATTGGTTTCGCGAATGATGCGCTCGACCTCGTCGCCGGTGCCGACCGGCACCGTCGAGTTGGTCACGACCACCGTGAAGCCCTGCAGAGCCTTGGCGATCTCGCGGGCCGCAGCATGAACATAGGTCAGGTCGGCATGGCCGTCGCCGCGCCGCGACGGCGTACCGACCGCGATGAACACCGCGTCCGCCTTGCCGACCGGGCCGGCCAGATCGGTGGTGAAATCGAGCCGCCCGGAACTCACGGAAGCCGCCACCAACCGGTCCAGATCCGGCTCGAAAATCGGGATTTCGCCGCGGTTGAGGGCAGCGATCTTGCCGGCATCGGTATCGACGCAGGTCACGCGGTGGCCGAAATCCGCGAAACAGGCCCCGGACACCAGCCCCACATAGCCCGTGCCGATCATGGCAATCCGCATACCCGCTCCAGAACTCATTAACGATGTTGTTTTCGCGGGCGCTTTTAGCCCAATTCCGCGGGAAGTGGGCACAACATTTGTACGGATAAAGGAGAAAGAAACCCATGCGCCCCATGATGGCGCGCAGTTGGACCGAAACGAGACACGATGAGCAACAACGGCACATCCGGCGCGCTCCTGTCCCCCGCCTCCGAGCGGATCGACTGGGTCGACTATGCCAAGGGCATCTGCATCATCATGGTGGTGATGATGCATTCGACGCTGGGCGTTGAGGCGGCCGCAGGCAAGCAGGGCTTCATGCACCTGTTCGTCGAGTTCGCAAAGCCGTTCCGGATGCCGGATTTCTTCCTGATTTCAGGGCTGTTCCTGGCGCGGGTCATCGACCGCGACTGGCGCACCTATCTGGACCGCAAGGTGGTTCATTTCGCCTATTTCTACGTGCTGTGGGTCACCATCCAGTTCGGCTTCAAGGCCCCCGGCTTCGCCGCCGAGCAGGGCTGGAGCCATGTCGGTGTCATGTACCTGCAATCTTTCATCGAGCCGTTCGGCACGCTGTGGTTCATCTACCTGCTGCCGATCTTCTTCGTGGTGACCAAGGCCACGCTGCGCGTTCCCGCAGCGCTGATCTGGGTGATCGCCGCATTGCTTGAGGCGGCGCATATCGCCACCGGCTGGACCGTGATCGACGAATTCGCCGCGCGCTTCGTCTATTTCTATTCCGGCTACCTGTTCGCGAACTATGTATTCGCGCTGGCTGATCGCGCACGCGACAAACCGAGCCTCGCGCTGGCCGGCCTTGCGGCCTGGGCGCTGATCAATGGCGTTCTGGTGTTCGCCGGCTACAGCGACCGGCCGGTGATTTCGCTGGCGCTCGGATTTGCCGGCGCCTGCGCCGTCATCGTCACCGGCACGCTGCTCGCCCGCGCCAACTGGCTCGGCTTCCTGCGCACCTGTGGCGAGCATTCCATCGTAATCTATCTCGCCTTCTTCCTGCCGATGGCGATCACGCGCGTTGTGTTGCTGAAGACCGGCATCATTCCCGATATCGGCTTGATCTCGCTGATCGACACCATTGCGGGCGTACTCGGCGCGCTGGCGATGTGGTGGGGCGCGACACGCGCCGGGCTCAACTTCCTATTCGAACGGCCCGCCATGTTCTGGATCGCGCCGAAGCAGACGCGCGCCAAATTCCAGGCGGCGGAATAAGGCACCCGCCTCCACATACACGTCGTCATGCCCGGACTTGTTCCGGGCATCCACGTCTTCGAAATATCCATCTGGAAAGTCGTGGATGGCCGGGTCAAGCCCGGCCATGACGAATTCTGATGTGCAACCCTCCCGCTCAGGGGTGTTATTCGCGGCCAAAATCCTTAAGTTGCGGCCATGTCGAAAAAGCCTGCAACTCCCGCCAAATCATCCGCCGCTGCCAAGGCTGAAAAGCCCGTCGCCAAAACGCCCGCCACTACCGCCCCCGCCACAGGCGACCACGTCTTTCTGGTGGACGGCTCGGGCTATATCTTTCGCGCCTATCACGCGCTGCCGCCGCTGACCCGCAAGTCCGACGGCCTGCAGGTCAACGCCGTGCTCGGCTTCTGCAACATGCTGTGGAAGCTGATGCGCGACATGCCGCCGGACAACCGTCCGACCCATCTCGCCATTATCTTCGACAAGTCCGAGGTCACGTTCCGCAACAAGCTCTATCCCGAGTACAAGGCGCAGCGTCCCCCCGCGCCCGACGACCTCATTCCGCAATTCGCACTGATCCGCGAAGCGGTCCGTGCATTCGATCTGCCCTGCCTCGAACAGTCCGGCTTCGAGGCCGACGACCTGATCGCCACCTATGTGCGCGAGGCCTGCGAACGCGGCGCGACCGCCACCATCGTCTCCAGCGACAAGGATCTGATGCAGCTCGTGACCGATTGCGTGTCGATGTACGACACCATGAAGGATCGCCGCATCGGCATTCCCGAAGTGATCGAGAAGTTCGGCGTGCCGCCGGAGAAGGTGGTCGAGGTGCAGGCGCTGGCCGGGGACTCGGTCGATAACGTGCCCGGCGTTCCCGGCATCGGCATCAAGACCGCCGCGCAGCTCATCACCGAATACGGCGACCTTGAAACGCTGCTCAAGCGTGCGCCGGAGATCAAGCAGCCGAAGCGGCGCGAGGCGTTGATCGAGCACGCCGAGAAGGCGCGCATCTCGAAGAAGCTCGTGCAACTCGACGATCATGTGGCGCTTGACGTGCCGCTCGACGAGCTGGCCGTGCACGAGCCGGATTCGCGCAAGCTGATCGCGTTCCTGAAAGCGATGGAGTTTTCCACGCTGACGCGGCGCGTCGCCGAGTATGCGCAGATCGATCCATCGGATGTCGAAGCCGATGCCGGCATGAAAAGCGCATTCGCGCCCGCTGATGTCGCGGCGAATTCTCCCGCGACACCGCCGCTGGGCGGTGAGCCCGACCTGTTTGCCAAAGGAACATCCGCCGCCGGTCAATGGGCGGGATCGACACCGCAACCGAAGCAATCTGCCAACCGCGCAGGGCCTCAGACGCCAAAAGCACTGGCCGACGCGCGCGCTGCGGAAGCGCGCAGCGCCAAGTTCAATCGCGCCGCCTACGCGACTATCAAGACCATCGACGAGTTGCAGCGGCGGATCGCGCGCGCCTTCGACATCGGCCAGGTTGCCGTGACGGTTGAGACCTCCAGCGCCGACCCGATGCAAGCGGAGATCTGCGGCATCTCGCTCGCCACCGGCGTCAATGAGGCCTGCTATGTGCCGCTGGGACATACCAAGCCCGGCGACGGCTCGGGACTGTTCGCCGGCGGGCTCGCGTCGGACCAGATCAAGGCCGCCGACGCGCTGGCTGCGCTCAAGCCGCTGCTCACGGACGTCGGTGTTCTCAAAATTGGCCACGATCTGAAGTTCGATACCGTGGTGCTGGCGCAGCACGGCATCGACATGGCCCCGATCGACGACACCGTCCTGATTTCCTATGTGCTTGATGCGGGCCGCGCCAAACATGATCAGGAGTCGCTGGCCGAGAGCTGGCTCGGTCACAAGGCCATCGGCTTCACGGAACTGACCGGCACCGGCAAGAACCGCATCGTCTTCGATCAGGTGCCTGTCGACAAGGCTGCCGAATATGCCGCCGAGCGCGCCGACATCGCGCTGCGGCTCTGGCGCGTGCTGAAGCCGCGTTTGATGGCGTATCGCGTCAACACCGTTTACGAGACGCTGGAGCGGCCGCTGGTCTCCGTGCTCGCGCGCATGGAGCGGCGCGGCATTTCCATCGACAGACAAGTATTGTCGCGTCTGTCCGGCGAGTTCGCGCAGACCGCAGCCCGCGTCGAAGCCGATATTCAGAAGATGGCCGGCGAGCCAATCAATCCGGGCAGCCCGAAGCAACTCGGCGACATCATGTTCGGCAAGATGGGCCTGCCGGGCGGTGCGAAAACAAAAACCGGCGCGTGGTCGACCTCTGCGCAGATTCTCGACGAGCTGGCCGAAGCCGGTCACGACTTCCCGAAGCGGATTCTGGAATGGCGGCAGGTCACCAAGCTGAAATCGACCTACACAGATTCGCTGCCGGAATACGTCAATCCGCAGACCCATCGCGTGCACACGACCTACGCGCTGGCCGCGACCACCACAGGCCGGCTGTCGTCCAACGATCCGAACCTTCAGAACATTCCGGTCCGCACCGAGGACGGCCGCAAGATCCGCAAGGCCTTCATCGCCGCCAAGGGCTACAAGCTGGTCTCGGCGGATTACTCGCAGATCGAACTGCGGCTGCTGGCGGAGATCGCGGACATTCCGTCGCTGAAGCAGGCGTTCCACGACAAGCTGGACATCCACGCCATGACCGCGTCGGAAATGTTCGGCGTGCCGATCAAGGATATGCCGAGCGAAGTGCGCCGCCGCGCCAAGGCGATCAACTTCGGCATCATCTACGGCATCTCGGCGTTTGGCCTCGCCAACCAGCTCGGCATTCCGCGCGA
>JAUSAX010000083.1 GCA_030652315.1 Afipia sp.
AGCCGCGAACGGCAGAGCCACGTAGTTGGCCCGGACGGTGACCCCAGCCTCCCGGACACACGGGTGCGAACCGTGCGCGCAGGCGCCGCATCCTGTTCCGCTTCAAAAGCGCCCTCGAGAAGCGCCCCTCGCGAACAGGACATGCCAAACATAAGAGAGGGCGGGAGCGCGGGGATTTGTGTGCCCATCACAAAGTGTTGCAAGGATGCGCGTGAACACCACTGCGCTTGTCTTCCAAATGAAAAAGGCTCGGCAATCAGCCGAGCCTTCGACGTCAATAAATTTTGCTGCAGAAATTACTTCTGCTGCTCAGGCTTGGCGTCGCCCTTGCTGTCCGGATTCTGCTGAGGCGTCGCAGGTGTGGCCTGATCCGGCGCAACGGCGGGCTTCGGAGCATCGGCAGCGACGACTGGTGAATTCGACATTGAAACATCCTTTAAGACACACCTGAAGAAGTCTCCAGGCGTTGACTCAAGGTGGCGATCAATCCGCCGGTTACAACGCCACTTCTGCCTTATTGGCGCGAATTGCCGCGATTTGCCTGCAATAAACCGATGGCTATCTGCGCCGCAAAGGCGCACAGTCAACTCATGCCAAACCCCCGCGTTACCGCGCAGCGCCTCTCATGACCATGAGAACGCGGCGGGAGACGGTCACCTTCAAACATCCGGCGCGTATCAAGGGTATTGAACGCCTGCTTCCGGCCGGTGCCTACGAAGTCGTCACCGACGAGGAAATGATCGAAGGTCTTTCCTTTCCGAGTTTCCGGCGTGTCGCTACCATGATCATGGTGCCGGGCGCGCCGCCGCATCATCACTCGATGGAAATGCTCGCGATCAGTTCGATCGATCTCGCGGACGCGCAGCATCACGACGCGGTGGCATCAAATGCCTGACGATCCGGTCGAGCTCGATTCCCGTCGCGGCATGGCCGCGCAAAAGGCGACGGGCTTGCGGCGGATTCTCGCTGAGGCCGAGGCCCACGCAGCTATCTTGCGCGAGCGGCAGCTTCAGATCGAGACCGAGTTGCTCGACGCGCCAGTGACGTCCTGGCCCGAAGCGGCGGCAAAGGCGCGTTATGTTCTGAATCTTTATTACGCGACGCTGGGTGCGCAGGACTCGCACCACCGCGATCTCGTTGCCTCGGTCCTCAGGGATTTTGCGAGGCTCGACAGCGAAAGCTGAATACGATTTTCAACTCGATTGTTTTCCGCAAACGATTGATCCTGAAACTTCATTGAGACGTTCGGCGGGAACGGGAGGACTATGCATGCTTGATATGACAACGAAAGAGCTGTCGTCGCGAAACGTCAAGGCAGAAGAAGCCCTTCGGCTTGGCGTCGTTTCGGGATGGTACACGACCAAGATCAGTGGCACTTTTGTCACCGGCCCGCATGCCACCCACGAGGAAGCTCTTCGCAAGATCGCCGAATTGAGACCGCCAGCTCCGCCCGCTCCAAAGCGCAAGTCGTGAGGCGCGGCCGCAACATAGGGATGATCCATGAGTCCTGTGAGATATCTCGCGCCGCTGCGTGACGTCGAGAACGAAAACGACCAGCTTCGGCAACTGCTCATTCAGGCAGGTGTCGAAGCCCACGCCCATGTTGTCGCCGCAAAGCTCCAGACCGTCCTGATCGGCGAACTTCATCACCGGGTGAAGAATGTGCTGGCGATTGCCTCGGCGATCGCCTCGCAAAGCCTGCGCGGAGCGACCAGCATCGAGGCTGCGGAAAAAACCATCGCCAGCCGCCTGGCCGCACTCGGGATTTCCCACGATCTTCTCATTCGCGAGAGCTGGACCGGCGCCGGTTGCCGGACGCTGATCGAAAACGCGATCCTCGCGTTCCAGACCGAAGGGCTGGCGCAATTCACGATCACCGGCGAGAACATCGCCGTCTCGTCGGGACCCGCCGTCGGATTGTCGATGGTGATCCATGAGCTCAGCACCAACGCGCTGAAATACGGCGCGCTGTCGGTGCCCGGAGGCCGCGTCTCGATCACATGGTCGGTCGATGACGAGGCGGAGCGCTTCAATCTCGAATGGAAGGAGAGCGGCGGTCCGGCTGTTGTCGAGCCGAAGCAGAAGAGTTTCGGCAGCCGGTTCATCGAGCAGGCGCTGCCCGGCCAGCTTCACGGCGAGGCGCGGCTGATCTTCGATCCGGCCGGTCTCATCTGCCACGTCAATATCCCGATAAGTTCGTTGCAGGAGCCGGTGATCGCGCTCAAGTAATTGCGGTCGGACGACAAGCCCGACCTTAGTGCCGGTTACATCCACACACATGATTGGAAACACGTGACTGGAATCAAGATTCGCGTCGGCTACGAGATGATCTACGATTTTCCGCAGGCCACGCCGATGATCATGGTGCTGGGCACGCACTTCACGCGCGCGTCGGATGTGATTACGCCCGATTACCTCACCACCACGCCCTCGGTTCCGGTTTTTCCCTATCGCGACATGTTCGGCAACTGGTGCAGCCGCATGGTCGCGCCGCCGGGCCGGATGCGCCTTTACGCCGATGGCATGGTTCGCGACAGCGGGCTGCCGGATGTCGTTGTCACGTCAGCCGTCCAGCATGCGGTGGAGGATCTGCCGCCGGATACGCTGGTCTATCTGCTGGGCAGCCGGTACTGCGAAACCGATCGGCTGTCCGATATCGCCTGGAAGCTGTTCGAGAAGACGCCGCCGGGCTGGGCGCGCGTTCAGGCGATCTGCGATGTCGTTCATAACCATATCAAGTTTGGCTACGAGCACGCGCGGGCGACCATGACGGCGTTCGAGGTCTACAACGAAGGGAAAGGCGTCTGCCGCGACTACGCCCACCTTGCCGTCACGTTCTGCCGCTGCATGAATATTCCGGCGCGCTACTGCACGGGCTATCTCAGCGATATCGGCACGCCGAAACCGTGGGTGGGGGATTTTGCCGGCTGGTTCGAGGCCTATATCGGCGGCCGCTGGCAGATGTTCGATCCACGCAACAACGTGCCGCGGATCGGCCGCGTGCTGATCGCGCAGGGGCGCGACGCCTCCGACGTTCCGATCACGCAGACATTCGGGCCGAACACTCTGGTCAGTTTCAAGGTCTGGACCGACGAGGTCGAGTGAGGCGACTTGCGATCCAGGCTGATGGATTTCGCCAAAAATAAAAACCCCGGCATTGCTGCCGGGGCCTTCTTCGGCAAATTTTCAGATCACGCCTTCAGCGTCTCCAGAAACCGCACCGGCTCGCCGGTTGACGGCGTCGCGACCTCGCCCTGCCACATCACGCGCTTGCCGCGCACAAAGGTGCCCACCGGCCAGCCCTTGACCTTCACGCCATCGTAGGGCGTCCAGCCCGCGCGTGAGGCGATCCACTTGTCGGTGATGGTTTCCTCGCGCTTCATGTCCACGATGGTGAAATCGGCGTCGTACCCCGCGGCGATGCGGCCCTTGCAGGCGATGTTGAACAGCCGCGCCGGGCCGGCGCTGGTGAGATCGACGAAGCGCGCCAGCGACAGCTTCCCGGCGTTCACGTGGTCCAGCATGATCGGCACCAGCGTCTGCACGCCGGTCATGCCCGACGGCGACGCGGGATAGACCTTGTCCTTCTCTTCCAGCGTATGCGGCGCATGGTCTGAGCCGAGCACGTCGATGATGCCCTGCTCGATGCCGCGCCAGATGCCGTCGCGATGGCTGGCATCGCGCACCGGCGGATTCATCTGCGCCTTGGTGCCGAGCCGCTCGTAAGCTTCAGGACCGGCCAGCGTGAGATGATGTGGCGTGGCTTCGCAGGAGGCGACGTCCTTGTGGTCGCGCAAATATTCGATTTCCTGCTTGGTCGAGATGTGCAGCACATGAATGCGCTTGCCGGTCTCGCGCGCAATCGTCACGAGGCGCTGCGTCGCGATCAATGCCGCGTCTTCATCGCGCCAGACCGGATGCGAGCGCGGATCGCCCTCGATGCGCAGATGCTTGCGCTCGTTGAGACGGTATTCGTCCTCGGCGTGAAACGCGGCGCGGCGGCGGATCACCTTGAAAATGCGCCGCAGGCTCTCGTCGTCTTCGACCAGCAGCGAGCCGGTCGATGACCCAATGAACACCTTCACCCCCGCGCAGCCGCGCGCACGCTCGAGATCGGGCAGATGATTGACGTTCTCGCGGGTGCCGCCGATGAAGAAGGCGAAATCGCAATGCATCCGGTGATGCCCGGCCTTCACCTTCGCGGTGAAGGCTTCCTCGGTGACGGTCAGCGGATTGGTGTTCGGCATCTCGAACACGGCGGTAACACCGCCCAGCACGGCGCTGCGCGATCCGGTTTCCAGATCTTCCTTGTGGGTCAGGCCGGGTTCGCGGAAATGCACCTGCGTGTCCATCACGCCGGGCAGGATGTGCAGCCCCTTGCAGTCGATCACTTCGCCGGCGCTGGCCCCACCGAGCGACCCGATCTCCGCGATTCGCCCGCCGGAAATGCCGATGTCACGGACACCCTCGCCGTCCTGGTTGACCACGGTGCCGGATTTTAGAATCACATCAAATGTCTGGGCCAATGCTCGAAACTCGTCTGGTGTTGGGATGATTCTGCGCGTCCAATGCCGTCTGCGCAGGGCCGCGCGGGCCTTGTTGTCCGCACCTTAGCGCCTTACGTTGCGGTGTAACAACCAACGGGCGAATTTTCCCAAAGAACTTGAGAATCCTGAGAAAACCTTATGAAAGCAGCGTTTCTGCCGGATCGCGGCGTCGTCAAAGTGAGCGGCGAAGATGCGAGGGCATTCCTCGACGGCCTTCTGACCACCAATGTGGAACTGGTACGCCCCGGCACCGGCCGGTTCGGCGCGCTGCTGACGCCGCAGGGCAAGATCATTGTCGACTTTCTCGTCACCGAAGCGCCCGAGGCTCATGGCGGCGGCTTCGTGTTCGATTGTCCGCTGGTGCTCGCGCAGGCGCTGACCGACCGCCTCGGCTTCTACAAGCTGCGCGCGAAAGTCACCGTCGATAACCTGTCGTCGCAACTCGGCGTGATGGCCGCATGGGGCGGCACACCCGCGATGAAGCCTGATCTGGCGTTCGAAGACCCGCGCGATCCGCAACTCGGCTGGCGCCTCTTCGTGCCGGACGATCTGGTGGACGAGACCGCGGCCGCTATCGGCGCGGAGGTCAGCGAGAGTGACGCCTACGAGACTCACCGCATCGCCTGCGGCATCCCGCGCGGCGGCGTCGATTTCATTTACAGCGACGCCTTTCCGCACGAAACCAACATGGACCGGCTGCACGGCGTCGATTTCGACAAGGGCTGCTATGTCGGCCAGGAGGTCGTGTCGCGCATGGAGCATCGCGGCACCGCGCGGACGCGGACGGTTCGTATACGCCTCGATGGCTCGGTGCCGGAGATCGGCCTGCCGGTCACAGCGGGCGACAAGCCGGTCGGCACCATGGGCTCGTCCGCCAACGGCGTTGGCCTCGCCCTGCTGCGAACCGACCGCGTCTCTGACGCACTCGACGCCGGACTGGCGCTCATCGCAGGCGGTCTTCCGATCAGCCTTGTGTCCCCTGATGATGTGAAGGCGGCGCCTAAGAAGGCTTCGGCATGAAAAGCGGGCGTCTGCACGACGACGGGTTGGTGCGCTGCCCGTGGCCGGGCGAAGACCCGTTCTACATGGCCTATCACGACACCGAATGGGGCGTGCCGGAATACGACGACAAGGCGCTGTTCGAGAAGCTGATCCTCGACGGGTTTCAGGCCGGGCTGTCGTGGATCACGATCCTGCGCAAGCGCGACAATTTCCGAAAGGCTTTCGACGATTTCGAACCTGCCAAGATTGCGCGCTACAGCGACAAGAAGGTAGAGGCGCTGATGAACGACGCCGGGATCGTGCGCAACCGCGCCAAGATCGTGGGCACGGTCAACAGCGCGAAATCCTACCTGAAGATCATGGAGGAAGGCCCCGGCTTTTCAGCGTTCCTGTGGGACTTCGTCGATGGCAAGCCCAAGGTCAACACCTTCAAGACCACGGCATCGGTGCCGGCCGCGACGCCGGTCTCGACGAAAATGTCCAAGGAACTGATCGCGCGCGGCTTCAAGTTCGTGGGACCGACCATCGTCTACGCCTTCATGCAGGCCACCGGCATGGTCAACGATCATCTCGTGACATGCCACTGCCATGAAACATGCAGCAAGCTGAAGAAGCCGAAGCGGCGCTGAGGCGCTATTTCCGCTCGACCTTCTTGGTCAGCAGATAGAGATAGGCGCAGACCGCGACCACGATCGGGAAACATCCGAGTCCGAACAGCGTCGCGGAAAACTCGAACCGATCCCAGAACACCCAAGCAATCGTCCAGCACACGATCGCATTGACCAGCGCCAGCAGATAGATCGGCGTGAGCGCGGTCTTGAAGCTCAACAGCCGCTTGCGGCGGGGCGCATCTTGCGGGGTCGCTGCCATGCGAATGACCTCTGTGGACGGGACCTTAACTCAAACGCACTCTACACCGAGGGGTTCCGTTTCAGCGATGCCCGGCCTGCGCTTTGATGGTATGAAATCGTCCGCCCACGTCTCATACAATCGATTCTCAATCTGTCCATGACCGCCAAGAAAACAACACCGCACAAACAATCGACCCGCGCCTGGCAGCGCATGCTGTCGGGCCGCCGCCTCGATCTGCTCGATCCCTCGCCACTCGACATCGAGGTCGAGGACATCGCCCATGGCCTCGCGCGTGTGGCGCGCTGGAACGGGCAGACCCATGGCGCGCATATCTTCTCGGTCGCCCAGCACACGCTGCTGGTCGAAGCCGTGCTGCGTCAGCAGACGCCGCGCGTCGATCATCGCGTGAGGCTGGCGGCGATGCTGCACGACGCGCCGGAATACGTCATCGGCGACATGATCTCGCCGTTCAAGGCGGTGATCGGCGGCTCCTACAAGATCGTCGAGAAGAGGCTCTTGTCCGCGATCCATATCCGCTTCGGATTGCCGGCCGCACTCCCCGCCGAGATCGAACAGCAGATCAAGGCCGCCGACATGGGCGCGGCCTATCTCGAGGCGACGCATCTGGCGGGCTTCGCACAGGCCGAAGCCAGGCGCCTGTTCGGTCGCGATCCGAAGCTGCCGGCTGCCACGGAGAAGGATTATGTGACGCCATGGTCCGCCGGGCGGGCGGAAAAGCAGTTTCTCACGCGATTCAAGGCGCTTTTGTCATAATCATCCACGTCATGTTTGCCGTGCAGCATGACGTGCGAGTCCAGCAGGCATATACTCGGGCGGAACATAAGGATCGCCATGATTCACGTCTGCTCGCTTGCCGCCCTGCCCGCCACCGTCGAAGCCACCGGCGCGCAACACATTCTCACCGTGATGGCCAATGTCGGTCAGGTGGTGCGTCCGGTGTCGGTGCTGGAGGCCAATCACCTGCGCATCCAGATGGACGACATCAACGAGCCCGCGCAGGGCTTCGTTGCGCCCTCGCACGCCCATGTCGAGCAGGCGCTGGCCTTCATCCGCAAGTGGGATCGCACAGCACCCATGGTCATTCACTGCTACGCCGGGATCAGCCGCTCCACCGCGAGCGCGTTCATGGCGGCCTGCGCGCTCAATCCAAATCGCGACGAGACCTCCATAGCCCGGCAGATCCGCGCCGCATCGCCGAGCGCGTATCCCAACCGTCTGATCGTCACGCTGGCGGACGAGGTGCTGGGACGCGACGGACGCATGGTTCGCGCGCTCGATGCGATGGGTCCGGGCAATATGACCATCGAGGGCCGCCCGTTCCGCGTGGATCTCGAATGAGAGAGCGATCCCGATGATCGCAGCGATGGTCGGCAGCGGATGACCGACAAGATTCTCACCCCAATCGAAATCGGGTTGACCGCCGCCATCGTGTCGATCGACGGCAACGAGCCGTCGATCCTGACCGCATCCGGCAACGACGGCGAAGCGCTTGAAGGCCTGCCGTTCGGCCCGTTCGACGCGGTGGCGCACCGTACGCTGGAAATCGGCCTGCGGTCGTGGGTGGAAGAACAGACAGGTTTGCGGCTCGGTTACGTCGAGCAGCTTTATACGTTCGGCGATCGCGGCCGCCACGCCCAGCGCGGCGACACCGATGCCCATGTCGCCTCGGTCGGCTATCTCGCGCTGACGCGCGCAGCCGACAACACCTCGAAGCCGCAGGTGGCGGGCGCGACATTCAAGCCGTGGTACCGCTATTTTCCGTGGGAAGACTGGCGCGATGCGCGTCCCGCCGTGATCGAGAAAGAGATCCTTCCCGCGCTGGAGACCTGGGCCGCGCAGGAAAAGCCGGATACCGAGCGCGCGCTGGCGCGCGGCGACCGCGTGCGGCTTTGTTTCGGTACCCATGATTTTCGTAGCGATGGCGCGCAGTGGGACGAAGAGCGTGTGCTCGACCGCTACGAACTCCTCTACGAGGCCGGCCTGATCGAGGAATCCCGGCGCGACGAACGCCCCGCGGCGCTTGCCCGCAAGGCGATGCCCGCACTCGGCGCGCCGATGCGCTTCGATCACCGCAGGATTCTGGCAACCGCCATCGCGCGGCTGCGCGCCAAGCTGAAATATCGTCCGGTGGTGTTTGAACTTTTGCCGCCGGAGTTCACACTAACTGACTTGCAGCGGACCGTTGAGGCGATCTCGGGGCGTCATTTGCACAAGCAGAATTTTCGCCGATTGGTGGAGGCCGGCGCGCTGGTCGAACCAACAGGCGAAATGTCGACCCAGACCGGCGGACGCCCGGCGGCGCTGTTTCGCTTCCGGCGCGAAGTGTTGCAGGAGCGGCCCGCACCGGGATTGCGCGTGCGCGGCCGACGCTAGGTTTAAGGCTTCGAACTTTCGAGGCCGCTGTGAATTTTTCGCGCGATCCGAAGCCTGCTGCTAACGCGGAGGCGGATCGCGCAAGGAGGAACGATGGAATTTATTGCGGTCGTCATTGCGATTGTTGCTTTCATTTTTGCACGCAAGGCCAGGAACACGTCTCTCGAATTGAGTGCACGGCTGACGCAGCTCGAGGCCTCGCTCGCCAGCGGCACACGCCCGTCCTCGTCGCCAGCGGCGGACGCTCCCATCGCGCCGCCGATTGTGCCGGAGACAACGGCAACATCGGAAACAACCGGAACCGAAAAAACTCCATCATCGCCGCCGCCGCTGCCTCCGGCTGGATCGCGTTATCGCGAGACCGTTGACGGCGCCATTCCAGAAACATCGGAAGCACCTGCCGCCCCTAGCGGACCCGGCCTCGAAGAACGTCTCGGCACCAGATGGGTGGTCTGGGTCGGCGGGCTGACGCTCGCGCTCGGCGGCATCTTCCTCGTCAAATACTCCATCGAGGCCGGCCTGCTCGGCCCCGAGGTACGCGTCCTGCTCGGCGGCCTGTTCGCGCTTGGGCTGCTTGCTGTCGGCGAATTCGCGCGCCGCAAGGAGAGTCTCTTGCCGATTGCGGCGCTGCCAAAAGCCAACATTCCCGCAATCCTCACCGCCGCCGGTACGGCGGTCGCCTTCGCGACGGTGTATGCGTCCTACGCGCTCTACGGTTTCCTGTCGCCGCCCATCGCCTTTGTGCTGCTCGGCGCGGTGGCGCTTGGCACCCTCGCCGCAGCACTTCTCCATGGTCCGGCACTCGCGGGTCTCGGCGTCATCGGCGCATTCGTGACGCCGGTTCTGGTGTCGTCGGACAAGCCCGACTACTGGGCGCTCTATATCTACATCGCCATCGTCACCGCAGCAGCGTTCGGCCTTGCGCGGATTCGCCTGTGGCGCTGGCTGGCCGTCACCACCATCGTGTTCGGCGCGTTCTGGATGCTGTTCGACATTGCCCGCCCCCATACGTTCGGCCCTCAAGCATTCGATATCATCGCAAGCTTCGCACTTGCCGCGTTGCTGGTGGTCGCCGGATTCATGTTCGGTCCGTCGGCTGAACAGGGCCGTGTCGAACCGGTGTCTTCGATTTCGCTGGGCGTGTTCCTGTTCGGCGCAACGGCGCTGGTTCTCATCAACAACCATGCCGACCCCGCCATGATCGTGTTCACGCTGCTGGTGGCGGCCACTTTCGCCATCGCCTGGCGCGCGGAGAGCGCCACTGGCGCGATCGTCGCAGCCGCGCTGTTCGTCTTCGCCGTGTTTGCCGAATGGGCGATCCGCGCCAATCCCGAGCTCACCGTGATGCCCGGCGGCGCGATGCCCGGCATCGGCACGCGCGCCGACGAAGGTTCGATCAGCATGCATCTCATCACCGCGGCGGGTTTCGGCGCAGCGTTTGGCGCGGCGGGTTTCCTGGCGCAAGGCCGTTCGATTAGCGCAATTATTCCCGTGATCTGGGCCGCGGCCGGCGTGTTCACGCCGCTCGCGCTCTTGGTCGCGCTTTACGCGCGTATCGCGCATCTGGACCGTTCGATCCCGTTCGCGATCATCGCCATTGCGGTTGCAGCAGCGTTCGCCGCGGCGACCGAACTTCTGACCAAGCGCGACGCACGGCCGGGCCAGATGATTTCAACGGCGCTGTTTGCTACCGGCACGCTGGCAGCGCTGGCGCTGGCGTTTACGTTCGCACTGGAAAAAGGCTGGCTCACCATCGCGCTCGCACTGATGTCGCTCGGCACCGCGTGGATTTCGATGAGGCGGCCGATCCCGTTCCTGCGTTCGCTGGCCGCTATTCTTGCTGGCATCGTGGTGCTGCGGATCGGCCACGAGCCCCGCATCGTCGGCAACGATCTCGGCACCACGCCGATCTTCAACTGGCTGCTGCTCGGCTACGGTATTCCGGCGGCTTCGTTCTGGCTCGGCAGCATCTTCCTGCGCCGTCGTGGCGACGATGGCCCGCTGCGCAGCGTGGAAGCCGCCGCGATCCTGTTCACGGTGCTGCTCGCCTTCACGCAGATCCGCCACTACATCAACAACGGCGATATCTATCGCACATCGTCGAGTCTGATCGAGGTCGGCCTTCAGGTCTGCGTCGCGCTGGCAATGGCCATCGGACTGGAGCGGCTTCGCATCCGGACAGGCAGTGTCATCCACAATCTCGGCGCGCTGCTGCTGACATGGTTCGCGGGCCTTGCGGTTGTGCTTGGATTGTTTGGAATCGCCAACCCGCTGATGCGCAGCATCGAAATTTCGGGCACGTTCATCAACCCGCTGATCCTCGGCTATGCCATACCGGCCGTCCTCGCGCTGCTGTTGTCCTATGCGGTGGCGGGACGCCGCGCCGCGGCCTATGCCAACACCATCGCGGCCGGTGCGCTTGTCCTTGCGCTGGCCTGGATCACGCTGGAAATCCGCCACCTCTATCACGGGCCATATCTGAACAGCTTCCGCACCTTCGACGCCGAGCAGTACACTTACTCGGTGGCGTGGCTGGTGTTCGGCGTGGTCCTGCTGGGAATCGGCCTGCTGCTGCCATCGCAGCGCGCGCGGCTGGCGTCGGCGGTGATGATCGCCATCACCATCCTGAAAGTGTTTTTGATCGACATGTCGAACCTGACCGGGGCCTACCGGGCGTTCTCCTTCATCGGTCTCGGACTGGTGCTGGTGGCGATCGGATGGCTGTACCAGCGCATCCTGTTCAGGCAGACGAAAACGCCGCCGGCTGTAAACAACTCGGCAGCGTGATGCCTAAAGCGTTTAGTCCGTCATGCCCGGCCTTGTTCCGGGCATCCACGTTTTCGCTTAACAGCAAAAGACGTGGATGGCCGGGACGAGCCCGGCCATGACGATGTTACAGGGACGTAAGACCCAGAAAGCTTACTCGCTCGCGGAACGGCGCAGCTCAAGCGCCGGTTCGCTGCGAACCGAAGCCGGACGCACTTCCGCGCGCGGCGTCGCGTCAGCCGATTGAGTCCCCGGCGCGCGTAGCGAGCGCGGACGCGAGATCGACCGCGCGAGGAACACGCGCGCATTGCCGTGCTTGCGGAAGTCGCAATAGGCGAAGCCCATGCCAGACACCGAGCCGCGGAAGCTGACATTGTCGGTCTTGTTCAGGTTGAAGCACGGCTCGAAGGGAATGCCCTTGATCGATGCGCAGATCTGCTGGCCGCGCACCTGAAGCGTGTTGGACGGCAGCCGCATATTGCGGGTCTCGCCTGCGCCGCTGAACTGCACCGCGCCTGCCGCCGCGCCGTCCATCGTGATCTTGCCGACGCCCTTGGTGCCGTCGAAGCAGGTGAAGGCGAACATCTTGTTGGCGACGAACTTGCGGGCTTCGTCCGCGTTCAGGGTTTCAGCGAACACAGGCGCTGCAACCGAACAGGCCAGCGCGGCTCCAAGAACGATGCGGACGAGCATGAGCTACTCCAACTGACTAACTGCGGATCAGATGAACCGGCCGGGCAAAGCGCCCGGCGGTTTACGCCTTAACCCGGTGATTACCATACCAACCATGGCAACATTGGAGCACCATGGTTTGCAAAGTCTGAACGTCCTCAGGAAATTTTCACCACCGTCCGGCCGCGAAGCTGCCCGGCGAGAATTTTCGGTGCTGCGCCGATAACCTCGTCGAGACCGATTTCCGTAGTCATTTCAGCAAGTTTTGCGTGGTCCACATCCTTGGCGATGCGCGCCCAGGCAGCCTTTCGCGGCTCGATCGGGCACATCACGGAATCGATGCCCAAAAGGCACACTCCGCGCAAAATGAAAGGCGCGACCGACGACGGCAGGTCCATACCGGCCGCCAGACCGCAGGCGGCAATCGCCCCGCCGTACTTCGTCATCGACAGCAGGTTGGCCAGTGTGGTGGACCCGACGCTGTCGATGCCACCGGCCCAGCGCTCCTTGGCGAGCGCCTTTGGCGGTCCGGACAATTCGTTGCGGTCGATCACCTCAGTTGCGCCGAGACCGCGCAGATAATCCGCCTCAGCTGCACGTCCCGTCGATGCGATGACATGGAAACCGAGCTTGGAGAGGATCGCCACCGCCACCGAACCGACGCCGCCGGCAGCACCTGTGACGACCACCGGACCGTTCTTTGGCGCGAGACCGTGCTTCTCCAGCGCCATCACCGACAGCATGGCAGTGAAACCCGCCGTGCCGATCGCCATCGCCTGACGCGCGGTCATGCCCTCGGGCAAACGCACCAGCCAGTCGCCTTTGACGCGCGCCTTCTCTGCATACGCACCGAGATGGGTTTCGCTCAGCCCCCAGCCGGTGGAGACCACCTTGTCGCCGGCCTTCCAGCCCGGATGCGACGATTCCAGAACCGTGCCCGCGAAATCGACACCGGCAATCATCGGGAAACGGCGCACCACCGGCGACTTGCCGGTGACGGCGAGGCCGTCCTTGTAATTCACCGTGGACCACTCGACCGCGACGGTGACGTCGCCGTCCATCAGCTCCGCTTCGTCGAACTGCGTCAGCGCCGCCGTGGTGCCTTTGTCGGCCTTGTCGATTCTGATTGCCTTGAAGGTTGCCAAACCCGATCTCCGTTTTTTCTTGTGCGAATGAATCCGGCCCCCTGAATGGCGGCTCCGGCCCGGTTTGCCAAGCCCTTAGCCGCAGGTTCGCATCGGTTGAGGGCAGATGCATTTCCGCCATGCGGAAAATTCCGATCACCCCTCTGGCGAGGCGGAAAGCGACCTGCTATATGTGTTTTGCTCGTTTTGAGTATAATTACTATGTCCTGACGGGCAGAGGAAACCGAATTTGGAACGCCGGCCACGGAGCGAATTCAGCAAAAGTGGGCACCGGTTTTGCGCGGAATTCGCTCCCGATTTTTGATCGGAGCATTTTCTTCACGCGAACCGGAAGACCACTTCGCTTGAAAATGCTCACGGGCCGGATTTCTCAAAGCCGTAATATGCTCAAATTGAGTATATTTGGCGACTTCAGGAGGCTGCGATGCCGATCACCGGAATTTATGGTCCCGACGATTTCGGGACTCCCGCCCGCCGCGCCGAGAGCGTTGCCCGCGCCCGCGTCACCGATGCGGAACGTGCGCGCGCATTGCCGATGCCGTCGCTGGAGTGGACGCCCGAGGTCGAACGCGCCACCGCGCATCTTTACGCCAAGGTGAAGAACGTCATTCCCGAAATCGAATGGCCGTTCATGGCGCCTTACGTGAAGGCGATCAACGATCTCAAGCAGCAGCGCAACGCAGTGATCCTGGCGCACAACTACCAGACGCCGGAGATCTTCCACTGTGTCGCCGACATCGGCGGCGACTCGCTGCAGCTCGCGCGCGAGGCAACGAAGGTGAAGGAAAAGGTCATCGTCCAGTGCGGCGTGCACTTCATGGCCGAGACCTCGAAGATCCTGAACCCCGAGAAGACCGTGCTGATCCCGGATTCGCGCGCCGGCTGCTCGCTGGCCTCAAGCATCACCGGCGCGGACGTGCGCTTGCTGCGCGAGCGCTTCCCCGGCGTGCCGGTGGTGGCTTATGTCAACACGTCGGCCGACGTGAAGGCGGAGGTCGATATCTGCTGCACCTCGTCGAACGCCGTGCAGGTGGTGGAAAGCCTCAACGCGGAAACCGTGATTTTCCTGCCCGACCAGTATCTGGCGAAATACGTCGCCTCGAAAACCAGCGTGAAGATCATCGCGTGGAAGGGCGCGTGCGAGGTGCACGAGCGGTTCACCGGCGACGAGCTGCGCACCTATCGCGAGGCCGATCCGAGCGTGCAGATCATCGCGCATCCGGAATGCCCGCCCGACGTGATCGCGGAGGCGGACTTCACCGGCTCGACCGCGCACATGATCGACTGGGTCCGCAAGCACCAGCCGAAGCGCATCGTCATGGTCACCGAATGCTCGATGGCCGACAACGTGCAGGCCGAACTGCCGAGCGTCGAGTTCGTCAAGCCGTGCAACCTGTGCCCGCACATGAAGCGCATCACGCTTCCGAAGATTCTCGACAGCCTGATCTACATGCGTGAGGAAGTCACGATCGACCCGATGATCATCGACAAGGCCCGGCGTTCGGTGGAACGCATGATCAATCTGAAGAATTGATCTGACTTGGACATCATGCGTCCACAATAAATACCGTCATGCCCGGCCTTGTGCCGGGCATCCACGCCTTCCTTGTTGCACGACACAAAGTCGTGGATGGCCGGGACAAGCCCGGCCATGACGATCTGAAAAGTTGCAGGCCCAGCGGCATGACACTCAGCTCTAACGCTCTCTCACTCGCCACCGCCGACATCATCATCGTCGGCGGCGGACTGGCGGGACTATTTTGCGCGCTGAAACTTAGCCCCCGCCCCGTCACGGTGATTTCCGCAGCGCCGCTCGGCGAAGGCGCGTCGAGCGCATGGGCGCAGGGCGGCATCGCAGCCGCCGTTGCCGAAGGCGACAGCGCCGAAGCCCATGCCGCCGATACGATCGCGGTCGGTGGCGGCATTGTCGATGAAGATGTCGCGCTCGCCCTCGCCCGCGAGGCCGGCGCACGCATCCACGATCTCCTGCAATACGGTGTGCCGTTCGACCGCGATCTCGAAGGCAAGCTCGCCGTCGGACGCGAGGCGGCGCATTCCGCCCGGCGCATCGTCCACGTTCAGGGCGACATGGCGGGCAAGGCGATCATCGCGGCTTTGATCGAGGCGGTGCGCAGGACGCCGTCGATCCGCGTCATCGAAGGCTATGTCGCCGAAGCCCTGATCGCGGAGGGCGACGCCGTATCCGGGCTGCAACTGCGCAAGGCGGACGACGCAATCGCTGCGCCGATCATCATTCCATCACGGGCCATCGTGCTGGCGACCGGCGGCATCGGGCATCTCTATGCGGTGACGACCAATCCGGCGGAGGCCAGCGGATCGGGTCTCGCGATTACCGCGCGCGCCGGTGCGGTGATAGCCGATCCGGAGTTCGTGCAGTTTCATCCGACCGCGATCATGGTGGGCCGCGACCCTGCCCCGCTGGCGACCGAGGCCTTGCGCGGCGAAGGCGCGACCCTCATCAACGGCAAGGGCGAGCGGTTCATGCTGGCGCTCAATCCGCTGGCGGAACTCGCGCCACGCGATATCGTCGCGCGCGGGGTGTTCGCGGAAATCGCCGCAGGCCGTGGTGCATATCTGGATGCAACCAAGGCGCTTGGCGCGGCGTTCGCCAAAAAATTCCCGACGGTCTACGCAAGCTGCATGGCGGCGGGTATCGATCCGGCGACGCAGCCGATCCCGATTGCACCCGCTGCGCATTATCACATGGGCGGCATCGCCGTGGACCGGCACGGCCGCACGTCGCTGAAGGGCCTGTGGGCCGGCGGCGAGGTGTCGAGCACCGGAGCGCACGGCGCCAACCGTCTCGCCTCGAACTCGCTGCTTGAAGCGGTGGTCTATGCCGCGCGGATCGCCGAAGATATCGACGGCAATGTGTTTGCGCGCAGCCCCCTTGCCGTGCCGTCGCAGACCCCGCGCAACTGCGCCATGCCGCCGCTCACCGAAGCCAATCTGCGCGCGATGATGAGTTCGCATGTCGGCGTCGTCCGCGACGGCGACCGGCTGATGAAAGCCGTGCAGGCGTTCGCGGCTATCGAACAGAACACCGGAAACATTGCACTGCGCAACATGGCGACCACGGCGCTGATCGTCGCCGCGTCCGCATGGTCGCGCCGTGAAAGCCGCGGCGCTCATTTCCGCTCAGATTATGCGGAGGAAGACCCGGCACAGAGACACCGCACCATGACAACGCTCGTTGAGGCGCGTAACATCGCGCTCATGTTGTCGGACGGTGCATCCGCCAAACGATCCACTAAACTATCCGCGGGAGTTTGAACGTGAGCGTCACCGATGTCCTGAACCCCGCCGCCCTGATGCATCCGCAGGCATTTCTGTCGCCGCTGGCGATCGATGACGCGGTGACGCGGGCGCTGGCGGAAGACCTCGGCCGCGCCGGAGATGTGACCTCGATCGCAACCATTCCGGCCAACACGCAGGCCTTTGCCAAACTGGTGGCGCGGCAGGCTGGCGTGATCGCGGGCTTGCCGCTGGCGGTGGCGACGTTTCTGAAGCTGTCGCCCGACGTCCGGATTCAGGCCCACGCCCATGACGGCGTCAGCGTCGCCAAGGGCGTGCATGTGCTGACGATCTCTGGCCCGGCCCGCGCGGTCCTGACCGGCGAACGAACCGCGCTCAATTTTGTCGGCCGCATGTCCGGTATCGCGACCCTGACCTCGGACTACATCCGCCACGCCGGTGTGACGAAGATGCGCATCTGCGATACCCGCAAGACCACGCCCGGGCTGCGCGCGCTGGAGAAATACGCGGTGCGCTGCGGCGGCGGCTTCAATCACCGTTTTGGCCTCGACGACGCCATCCTGATCAAGGACAACCACATCGCGGTCGCCGGCGGCGTGAAAGCCGTGCTGCAGCGCGCGCGCGCCCATGCGGGTCATCTGGTGAAGATCGAGATCGAGGTCGACACGCTCGATCAGTTGCGCGAGGTGCTGGCGACCGGCCTTGCGGACGTGGTGATGCTCGACAACATGGACATTCCGACGCTGCGCGAGGCGGTCGCGATCACCAGTGGACGTGCGGTGCTGGAAGTATCCGGCGGCGTCACGCTGGCGTCGATCGGCGAGATCGCGACAACCGGCGTTGATTACGTGTCGGCGGGTGCGCTGACGCATTCCGCGCCGAACTTCGACGTCGCGCTTGATATTGATGCGTAAGTCTTAGCGGCGCGCGGTCGATTCGATTTCAGCCGAACTCTTGGCTGCTTCAGCAAGCTTTGCGGAGATCGCCGCGGTCTCCGCCGCCGTACCCCAGGTCGGCGCATCCTTGCCATCGCCCCAGGCGCGCGGACGATAGAAGGTATGTACGCCATACTTGTACATCTTCTTCATCTCGTTGGCCCATGACGGGCGAACCCAGTAGGCGTGATAGTGCGTCGACTTGCCGACTTCAGGCAACCACAACCGGCCGTCCAGACTTTCCCGCGCGATCTTTTTCGCGCGCTCCCACATGTCCGGCTCTTTCACCACGTCACGGATGCCGTCGCAGGCGAAGGTGAACTGGCAGGACAGGTGGCGATGCGAATTCTGGTACACGACGCCGCAAACCGTGGTCGGATAATAGCCGGAGAAAGCGCGGTTCAGGACGACCTGCGCCACCGCGATCTGCCCGCGCACCGCTTCGCCGCGCGCCTCGAAGTAGATCGCATCGGTCAGGCACTTTTCGGATTTCGCACGCGATTTGGCGTCGAGACCGAGGCGCTCCGCCGGCGTGCGGGGACGCTGGTTCTCGCCGGTCACTTCGCCCTTGCTGGCGATGCTTTCACCAGTCGATGGAACTGACGACTCGCTCGGCAATACCGAAGGCATTTTCATGTCGGGATCGATACCCGGCACAACGATGATCGGCTCTTCGCCGGGCTGCCAGCGCTCGAGCGACCCGCTCGATACGCCGAGCGATGAATTGCCGAAGAACAAGGTCGCGGTCTGGAACGAGAAGCCATCGCGATTCAATTCCGGCTCGACGGCATTGCCGTCTTCCTTGGTCGCCGGGACGGCGTTGAGCGGATGGTCGGCAGGAATGTTCTGCAGCGAAACAGCGGAGTCGTACTGAGGCAGGCGCGGCGCATTCAGCGCGGCTTCCAGTTCGGCATCGAGCGGCGCGGCTGCATTTTCCGGCGCAACCTCGGCCGTCTTCGCGCCGCGCACCGACGCATTGGAATTCGGCTGATCCTGTTCCAACTGCGGCGCGGTGACAGGCGCGACAACTTCAGGGGTGTAAACCGGAAGCCGGTCGCCCTTCGACGAGCGCACAACCTTCGGAAAATCAGATTTCTGCAACGGGCGCAAAACGGGACCCAGCGGATCGCGTCCGAGCGAGCCGGTCACGTCGACGCCCTGGCTGTCGAGGCTGGCAAGACGATACGATGCTGTCTCGGAGGTGCGGGTGCCCATCGGGCGTGGCAGATTGAACGACGCCACCTGCAACATGCGGCGGGACGAGGAGAAGATGTGTTGCTGCCAGCGCTCCGCAACACCGGGCTGGTGTGCCAGCAGCGATGCGAGATCCTGATAGCCGATTTCGGTCGGGCTCACTGTCAAGAGACAGAGAACAAAGCCGAAGGGCGCGAACCGCGCGCCCTTCGGCCCGTTACGCAACACAGACATCGATACGCTCACGCAACTAACGCTTGTACACACGCGATCGAACCGCACATTCAGTGCAATTCGATCAATTTCGTTGGTATCGAATTAAAGTTGCCGGGGGGTTAATCGCCGCGTCTTGTGCGCCACACGCAAGCGCGCGCTTGGAATCGCGCCATCACATCGAAAGCGTTGGTAAACAACGCCTCCAGCAAGGTGGTAAAGATCGCGTCAACGAAAATAGTGAACGCGAATTGACGAGGTTCCATTTTGTGAGCCGCGATGGCGCCAAGAATTCGATGTCGTCCCCGCGAAAGCGGGGACCCATAACCACCGAACGCTATGGTGTGCATGAATCGCCGTCATCCAGAGGTGCGAGTACTTGCGAGCCTCGAAGGACGACGCGACTTCGTTACGCTCGCGAAAATCAATGGGTCCCCGCTTTCGCGGGGACGACATCATTGTAGAGCGGCACACCACCTGGTGTGGTTCGACGAATTACGCCTGGCTGGCGACAGTCTTGCCGAGCGCGGCCTGTGCAGCCGCCAAACGCGCGATCGGCACGCGATACGGCGAACACGACACGTAATCGAGGCCGACCTCGTGACAGAACGCGATCGATGCGGGATCGCCGCCGTGCTCGCCGCAGATGCCCATCTTGAGACCCGGACGCGTCTTGCGGCCGCGCTGCACGCCGATCTTCACCAGTTCGCCGACACCATCGCGATCGACCGAAATGAACGGATCGATCTCGAGGATACCACGGGCAATGTAAGTGCCGAGGAAACTCGCGGCGTCGTCACGGCTGATGCCGTAGGTGGTCTGCGTCAGATCGTTGGTGCCGAACGAGAAGAACTCGGCGGTCTTCGCGATCTCGCCCGCCAACAGGCAAGCGCGCGGCAGTTCGATCATGGTGCCGGTCTGATAGTTGAGCTTGACGCCGGTTTCCTTCATCACCGACTGCGCGGTGGCGTCGATGCGCGCCTTGGTGATATCGAACTCGGCACGGGTCGCGATCAGCGGCACCATCACCTCAAGCCCGACCGGCTTGCCGGTGCGCTTGCCGGCCTCGACCGCGGCTTCGAAGATGGCACGTGCCTGCATCTCGGCGATTTCCGGATAGGCAATCGCCAGACGGCAGCCACGGAAGCCGAGCATCGGATTGAACTCGGCGAGTTCGCGCGCGCGATCCGCGATCCTGCGCGGATCGGTGTTCATCGCACGGGCGACTTCCTCGATCTCGCTCTGCGAATGCGGCAGGAATTCATGCAGCGGCGGATCGAGCAGACGGATGGTGACCGGCAGCCCCTTCATGATCTCGAACAGATCAACGAAATCGGCGCGCTGCATCGGCAACAGTTTTGCAAGCGCCGCGCGGCGCGCGCCCTCGTCCTCGGCGAGGATCATTTCGCGCACCGTGCGGATGCGCGTTTCCTCGAAGAACATGTGCTCGGTGCGGCACAGGCCGATACCTTCGGTGCCGAACTTCAGCGCGGTGCGCGCATCCGACGGCGTATCGGCGTTGGTGCGGACCTTCAGCTTGCGGACCTGATCGGCCCAGCCCATCAGCGTGGTGAAATCGCCGGACAGTTCCGGCTCGATCATCGGCATGCGGCCGGCCAGCACCTGACCCAGCGAACCGTCGATGGTGATGACATCGCCCGCCTTGAAGCTGCGGTTACCGATGGTCATCAGCCCGCGTCCGTAATCGACACGCACGGTGCCGCAACCGGACACGCAGGGCTTGCCCATGCCGCGCGCGACAACGGCGGCGTGGGACGTCATGCCGCCGCGCGTGGTGAGAATGCCTTCCGCTGCGTGCATGCCGTGAATGTCTTCCGGCGACGTCTCGACGCGAACCAGAATGACCTTGCGTCCGTCGGCCTGAAGCTTCGCAGCCTCGTCCGACGAGAACACGATTTCGCCGGCAGCCGCACCCGGCGATGCAGGAAGACCGGTGGCGATGACGTCACGCTTGGCGACCGGATCGATGGTCGGATGCAGCAACTGATCGAGCGAGGCCGGATCGATCCGCATGATCGCATCCTTCCTGGTGATCAGGCCTTCATTGGCGAAATCGACCGCGATACGCAGCGCCGCCTTCGCGGTGCGCTTGCCGTTGCGGGTCTGCAGCATCCACAGCTTGCCCTGCTCCACCGTGAATTCCATGTCCTGCATGTCACGGTAGTGCTTCTCGAGCTGCGTGTAGATCCGCGTCAGTTCCTTGAACGCGTCCGGCATCGCGACTTCCATCGATGCCTTGTCCGAACCGGATTCCTTGCGCGCGTATTCGGTGATGTCCTGCGGCGTGCGGATGCCCGCGACCACATCCTCGCCCTGCGCGTTGATCAGGAATTCGCCGTAGAGCCGCTTCTCGCCGGTGGACGGATTGCGCGTGAAGGCAACGCCGGTCGCCGAAGTGTCGCCCATGTTGCCGAACACCATGGATTGAATATTGACGGCGGTGCCCCAAGACTCCGGAATATCGTGCAGGCGGCGATAGGTCACCGCGCGCGCATTCATCCACGACGAGAACACAGCACCCATCGCGCCCCACAACTGCGCGTGCGGGTCCTGCGGGAAATCCTTGCCAGTTTCGCGCGCCACAGCTTCCTTGTACCTGCCGACCAGATCGACCCAGTCGTCCGCGGTCAGTTCGGTATCGAGCGAATAACCCTTGCTGTCCTTGTAGGTGTCGAGGATGTCCTCGAAATGATGATGCTCGAAGCCGAGCACGACGTCCGAATACATCGTGATGAAGCGGCGATAGCTGTCATAGGCGAAGCGGCGGTCGCCCGAGAGCTGCGCCAGCGCTTCCACTGTCGTGTCGTTCATGCCGAGGTTGAGCACGGTGTCCATCATGCCCGGCATCGAAGCGCGGCCACCGGAGCGCACCGAGACCAGCAGCGGGTTCTTCGCATCACCGAAGGTCTTGCCGGCGATCTTGCCGACGGTGTCGAGCGCCTTCTCGACCTGCGCCTTCAGATTCTTCGGATAGGTTTTGTCGTTGGCGTAAAAATACGTGCAGACCGAGGTTGGAATGGTGAAGCCCGGAGGCACCGGCAGGCCGAGATTAGCCATCTCGGCGAGGTTCGCGCCCTTGCCGCCAAGGAGATCGCGCATGCCGGCCTTGCCCTCGGCGCGTCCGTCACCGAACGTATAAACCCACTTGCCCGCCTGAGCTGTTTGCTTCGCCGCTGGCTTCGCGGGCTTCGCGGGCTTCGCGACCTTCTTGGCCGCAGGCGCGGATTTTTTCGCGGCTGCTTTCGCTGCGGCTTTGCCTGCAGGCTTCACCGAAGACGGCTTCGCTTTCGCGGCCGGCTTCGATTTCGAAACTGATTTCGGGGAGGACTTCGCGGCGGATTTCTTCGATGAGGCTTTGGCCATGGCTTCCAGACGCTGCATGAGTGAAACGGCAGCGGCGTTACACCACGGTTGCCCGCTTACGCGCAAGCGACTCCCGGCCGATATCCGCGTTGTTGGTCACGGACGGTTACAGATTGTTACAGAATCGCGCAAATCGCGATATTTTGTTACCAAGCGTGTAACAATCTGAAATATTCCGTTACTTAATGATCCCCAATCCGATGATCCCGACCAGGATCAGATAGATCGCCACGATGAAATTCAGCAGCCGCGGCATGACGAGAATCAGCACACCGGCAATGAGTGCGACGATCGGCTGAATGTTGGCGACGCTGATGGACATCTGATGTCTCCCGGAAAGTTGAAAAGGACAACGGCAAGCAGAACGCGAATCGAAAAGGAATTTATCCTTCAGTTGCGGACAGCAACACCCAACGGCGGGGATAAGCGGTGAGTTCCATGGGCTGAGAAGTGAACCCACATGCTGCCATAACCTTCATGAAAACGCCCCGGTGAAATCACAATCGGGCAGGAACGATGCTCCCCGATGGCCATTGTCACCGCTGTTGATCGGCCTCCGCCGGTTTCCGAGCGTGATCGACATGAGCGAAGCCGCTCGGCGCGCGATCAGGCTCCTTTCATCAAGGAGAAACCCATGCGTAATCCCCTTCTCGCAGCCGTGCTGCTGGCTACCGCCACGGCGATGCCGCTCGCGGCTCATGCCCAGCAGCGCATCATTGTCGAGGAAGGCGTGACGACCGGTCTCGCCGGCCCCGGCGTCGGGATCATCACCGAGGATGAACGCCCGCGTTTCCGTCAGTACATCGTTCAGGAACGCGTCCCCTCATATGCGATCGAGTCACCCGTGCGCGTCGGCACCGTGCTGCCGGAAAGCGGCGTGACCTATTACGACGTGCCGCAGCAGTACGGCGCGACCAGCTATCGCTACACGGTCGTCAACGACCGGCCGATCCTGGTCGAACCGCGCACACGCCGCGTGATGCAGGTGATTGACTAGCTCATTTGCATTGAAACACGCTCTCCGCTCATCCCCGCGAAAGCGGGAATCCAGTTCTTCAAAAGGCCTGGGTCCCCGCCTTCGCGGGGACGAACGGGATGAGAGTCTAAGAGCTCTCGTTTGGGCCGGATGGTTATCCCTGCCAGTCCTGCCCAAACAAACAGCCCCGCACGATCATCGTGCGGGGCTTTCATTACCCGTCATCCTGAGGTGCCGTAGCGAAGCGAAGGCCTCGAAGGGTGACGGCGCTTCATCATCCTTCGAGGTTCGCAAGAGCTCGCACCTCAGAATGACGGGATTACATGCTCTTGCACTTATGATCCCTGCAGCATTGACAGGATATTGCTGGTCGATCTGTAACTCTGGACCACATTGTCGCGGAACGACGGAGACCATCCGGACGCCTGGCGTTCCTCGTCACTCATCGCGGAATAGCTCTGAAGAATTCCGAGGCTAAGCTGGGTGGGATCGCCGCTCTGCTGGCTTTGCTTCAGCGACTCCAGAATGCTCATGCGCGTGCGTGTATTGAGTTCTTTCTTGGCCGCGTAGATTTCCTGGTTCGAAAACTGCTGATCCTGATTGAGCGTGATCGCCGACAGCGAGCGGTTGTCGATCGACGAGAAATCCACAAGCTGCCCGAATTTCCGCGCCGGATCGTAGACCAGTTCGGTGCCCTTCTCAGTGGCGAGGCTGGCCTGCGCATCAAGCGCGGCGCGGACATTGGTCGCAACCGTGCTGAACGACTTGGTTGTGCCGACCGGCGCTCCGTCCGGATACAGCGTAAGATAGCTGGCGACGGGATCGCCTGAGATACCAGTTGGCGCGGTGTCCGGCGTCTGCTTCGCGGCCTCATAGCCCTTCAGTACGGCGGCGCGCTGCGCCGACCATGCCGCGGTTCCCTTCTCTTCGCTGCTCGCGCCGTCGAGATACTCCAGCGCCGCCTTGTAGACGACGGTGTAATTCTTCGTCATCGACGTGGCCGCGGCGGCAGGCGCGAGCGCGGCGTTGAAGCGATTGGTCAGTTCGCTGGACGCAACGCTTTGTTCGTCGGCGGTGAATTTTCCGCCGCTGTTGGTCGCGATGGCGAACAGCGCGCGGCGATCCAGCGACGACAGATCGACGGTGATTTTCCCGTCGGCGCCTAGCGGGCCCGTCACCTTCGCCGCCGTATAGAGCTTGTCGAGCGCCGCGCGCGTGTCATTCGAGACCGTCGCAAAATCCGGCGTCTTCGCTTCGGCGGCCATGCGCGCTTTCGCGGCATCCGACAGCGTCAGGTTTGTTGCTGCGTTCGGATCGGATGGATTGCTGTTGTTGCCCGCATCCGCTGCATTGAGCGCGTCGGCGAGAGACGGCTGCGTTGCAGCTGCGCGCGCGTAGGCAGAACCATACTGCGCGTAAGGATTGGTGCCGGGATTGATCGACGTCATGGTGATCCGCCGTTAGCCCTTGTTAACGAAGGTTACCGGAACCTTTCAGAACATGGTTAACGAGGAGTAAACGCGAAGGAAGCTTCGCCGTCACCTTGTAGAGCCTGAGCCTGGCGAAGGCCTCGATGGTGGGCTTGTCACCACCGGGTCGTCCCCGCGAAAGCGGGGACCCATACTTCCTGTCTAAGGGTTATAGCGAGTACGCCCAAGCACCGTGCCCAATTGAATGGTCCGTGGTTATGGGTCCCCGCTTTCGCGGGGACGACACCGCAATTTGGGATGCTACCGTGCCTAGTCCTGAATCTTGGAGAAGTCCGCCACCGCGCGCGTCGCTTCGCGGATTTCATTGAGCAGCTTCAGGCGGTTTTCGCGCACGGCCTTGTCGTCGTCGTTGACCTTCACCTTGTCGAAGAAGGCATCGACCGCCGGACGTAGCTTGGCCATCGCCGTCATCGCTGACGCGAAGTCTTCCCTGGCGACCGCAGCGCTGGCGTCGGTCTTAACTTGCGCAATGGCGCTGGCGAGCGTCTTCTCTTCGTCGAGCTGATAGAGTTTGGCATCCGGCGCGCCGGTGAAGGCCTTGCCGTCCTTCTTCTCTTCGATGCGCAGAATGTTCGCCGCACGCTTGGTGCCCGCGAGCAGGTTCTTGCCGTCATCGCTGTCGAGGAATTTGCCAAGCGCTTCGACACGGCGCACGACCATCAGGAGATCATCCTGTCCTTCAAGCGCGAACACGGCGTCAACGAGGTCATGGCGAGCGCCCTGATCGCGAAGCTGAACTTTCAGGCGGTCGGCGAAGAAGGCGAGCAGATCGTTGCCATCGTGCGGCTTCGTCGCCTTCGCGAAAACGGAAAGCAATGGCAGGCGGATTCCGTTGTCGGCAACGAGCCGAATGACACCCAGCGCCGCACGGCGCAGCGCATACGGATCTTTCGATCCTGTCGGCTTTTCATCAATCGCCCAGAAGCCGACCAGCGTGTCGATCTTGTCGGCGAGCGCGACGGCGATGCTGACCGGATCGGTCGGCACGCGATCCGCAGGACCCTGCGGCTTGTAGTGATCTTCCGACGCTGCGGCCACGGATGCATCCGCACCTTGCGCCAAAGCGTAGTACTTGCCCATCAAGCCCTGAAGCTCGGGGAATTCGCCGACCACTTCGGTCAACAAATCCGCCTTGGCGAGTTTCGCGGCGGCTTCCACCTTCTTCGGATCGGCCTTCACTAATGGTGCAAGCTCAACCGCAAGCCGTGTGATGCGTTCGATGCGCTCGGCTTGCGTGCCTAACTTTTCGTGGAACACGATTTGATCGAACTTCTTCAGCAAGTCCTCAGGCGACTTGTCCTTCCAGTTCTTCAGATCGCTCTCGTAGAAGAACTTCGCGTCCGACAGACGCGCGCGGATGACGCGTTCGTTGCCAGCCACAATCGCCTTGCCGCCGTCGCTGGCTTCGATGTTCGCGGTGAGAATGAACTTGTTGGCGAGCTTGCCCGTTTTCGGATCGCGCGCCACGAAACATTTCTGGTTGTTGCGGATGGTGGCGCGGATCACCTCGCCGGGGATCGACAAAAATTCTTGGTCGAACGAGCCCATCAGCACCACCGGCCATTCGACCAGTCCTGCGACCTCATCGAGCAGCACCTGATCCTCGACCAGTTCAAAGCCCTGCGCGAAGGCAAGGTTCTTTGCTTCCGTGAGAATGATGTCCTTGCGGCGCTCGGGATCGAGCACGACCTTGGCGGCTTCCAGCTTCGACACGTAATCATCGAAGCGGCGCACCTCGATAGCGGCAGGCGCCATGAAGCGATGGCCATAGGTCGTCTGTCCGGCCTCGATGCCGGCGACGTCGAACTTCACGATCTCCGGCTCTTCGGTCTCGGGGCCGAAGGTCGCGATGATCGAATGCAGCGGCCGCACCCAGGTCAGCGCGCCGTTTTTCGCGGAACGCTCGCCCCAGCGCATCTGCTTGGGCCACGGAAAGGTGCGGATGATCAGCGGAATGATTTCCGCGATCACGTCGATGGCAGGACGGCCCGGCTTCTCGATCAGCGCGATATAGAAATCGCCCTTCGGATCGCGCTGGATCTTCGCTTCATCGAGCGACTTCAGGCCGGTGGCTTTCAGGAAGCCCTGCACGGCGGCGTCGGGCGCGCCCATCTTCGGGCCCTTGCGCTCCTGCTTGAGGTCCGGCTGACGCGCCGGAATGCCATGCACGGTGAGCGCGAGCCGTCGCGGCGTGACGAAGGCCTTCGCGCCTTCATAGACGAGGCCCTCGGCGACCAGCTTGTCGGTCACCATGCGGCGCAGGTCTTCCGCCGCCTTCGCCTGCATGCGCGCGGGAATTTCTTCGGAGAACAGTTCGAGAAGAAGATCAGGCATCTTACGCCACCTTGCCTGCTTCAGTGTGCATCCACGCTTCGCCGCATGCCTTGGCGAGTTCGCGCACGCGCAGGATGTAGCTCTGACGCTCGGTGACCGAGATCACGCCGCGCGCGTCGAGCAGGTTGAACACATGGCTCGCCTTGATGCACTGGTCGTAGGCCGGCAGCGCCATCAGATGCGCCTCGCGCTTGCCGTCTTTCCAGCCGGCGTCGAGATATTTCTTGCAGGCGCTCTCGGCCATCTTGAACTGCTCGAACAGCATCGCGGTGTCGGAGTGCTCAAAATTATGCCGCGAGTATTCCTGCTCGGCCTGCAGGAACACGTCGCCATAGGTGACCTTCTCGTCACCATCGCGGCCGTTGAAGTTGAGATCGTAAACGTTATCGACGCCCTGCACGTACATCGCGAGACGCTCAAGACCGTAGGTGAGTTCGCCCGCCACCGGCGCGCATTCGACGCCCGCGACTTGCTGGAAATACGTGAACTGCGAAACTTCCATGCCGTCACACCAGCACTCCCAGCCGAGACCCCACGCCCCGAGTGTCGGGCTCTCCCAGTCGTCCTCGACAAAGCGGATGTCATGCAGCGCGGCATCGACGCCGATCGCCTTGAGCGACTTCAGATACAGATCCTGAATGTCCGGCGGCGACGGCTTCAGGATCACCTGAAACTGATAGTAGTGCTGCAGGCGGTTCGGGTTCTCGCCGTAGCGGCCATCCTTCGGGCGACGCGAGGGCTGCACGTAAGCCGCGTTCCAGCGCTTCGGGCCGAGCGCGCGCAACGTCGTCGCCGGATGGAACGTGCCCGCGCCGACTTCCATGTCGTAGGGCTGCAGGATGACGCAGCCATGGTCAGCCCAATAGCGCTGCAACGTCAGGATCAGGCCCTGAAACGAACGCTCGGGACGCATGTGCGGAGGCAGGGAATCCATCGGAAATCTTTGACAGTCTGGAAGGGGTGATTTGCGCGCGGACCGTATCGGCGCAGCCCTGCAGAATCAAGGCGATGAGGTCAATTCCTACTGGAATCGGCCGGATTTTAGCGATCACCCGAACGCCGGTTTAACCGCGGCGACAGGTGACCACCCAAGGCAAGGTCGGAGCTTTCCGTTTGTTAGCAACTCGTCCCTAGCAATGGCGGCATTGCAACCAACGGCCGGGCTTAACCGGCGGCGTATGTTCGACAGGGACGACAATGATCGCTTTTCAGGTTCTGGCCGCGGCGGCCATCATGGCCTCGCTGTGCATCATGATGATCAACGACGTGCGCAGGCACGGCTGATCTATGCTGTCGGCCTCATCCTTCGAGGCTCGCAAGAGCTCGCACCTCAGGATGACGGCCTCCACACCGCACTAACTCATAGATGTGCAAGAAAGCGTCATCCTGAGGTGCGAGCCGCGTTGCGGCGAGCCTCGAAGGATGGAACGCAGCATTTCAGAATTGGATCATGCCCCGGGCCGATAGGTTCCGGTGTCCGGATCGCGGCGCAGCTTGGGCATGCTTTCCTTCTCGGCAGGCTTGGCCTTGCGTGCGTCATCAAGCTCGCGATTGATACGCCTGCCCTCGCGCACAGCGAGGCGCAGCAGCGCGGCTCCGCCGAGAATTCCGGCAGCGACCAGGATCAGCGGCGGCATCACCAGTCTCCCATCCTACAATCCGTAGCGCGCCCAGATCGCGCGCTCTTCCAGCGCCGAAATCAGGTCTTCCGAGAATCCGGGAAAACCCGGCAACGCCGCGCCCGCGCCGGGCTTGCGGCCGGAAAGCCCTGACAGCAACCCGGTCGGCGGCGCGATCACCGGCATCTGCACCTTGTCGCCGTAGCGTGCGCGCAGCACGGTGCGCAGATCGCCGAGCGCATCGGCAAGGCCAAGTTTCACCGCCCGCTCACCGGCCCAGTATTCGCCGGTGAACAGATAACCGTCCTCGCCCTTCAGCCGCGCGCCGCGGCTGTCCTTCACCAGTGCGATGAAGGTGTCGTGGATTTCGCGCTGAATCTGCTTCAGGCGCGCGACGTCGTCGGGATTTTCCGGGAGAAACGGATCGAGCTGCGACTTGTTCTCGCCGGACGTGTAGATCCTGCGCTCGATGCCGATCTTCTTGATAAGATCGACAAACCCGAACGTGCCGCCGACTACGCCGATGGAACCGACGATGGAAGACGGATCGCAGAAGATCTCGTCGCCCGCGCAGGCGATCATGTAGCCGCCGGAGGCCGCGACGTCCTCGACGAACACCAGCACGCGCCGGTTCTTCTCTGCGGCGAGTTGGCGAATGCGCTGATAGATCTGCCGCGACTGTACCGGCGAGCCGCCCGGCGAATTGATCACCAGCGCGACGGCCTTGGCGCCCTTGATGGAAAAGGCCCGCTCCAGCGTCCGCGACACGCCGGCCAGCGACATTCCCGGCCGCAGCGGCGTCACCGCCCCGATCACCCCGGACAGGCGCACCACCGGCACCACCGCCTCGCTGCGCCATCGCGCCGGCAGCCAGCTTTTCAACCTCTCGCCAATGTGACCGTTGGCGTCATTCTCAGCCATGGAATGTCCTTCATCTTCACGGTTTATTATTCGATAACTGGCATCAGGAGCCTAAGCACATTCGACAATTGTTAAGCACGTCCTTTGTGCCTGAATTCCGTCTAAATATCTGATCTGACGGGATTTCTTCTAAAATTCTCCGGTTCTTCGCCGGAGCGCGACAAGAAACTGGAACGCACTTTGCATTGCAACAATGACGCAGGCTGCAACGGCGCAGTCCCAAGGGTGCAGAAATGAAGATTTACCTCCTGATCTTGCTGATTGGCGCTCTCCTGACGACGATCCACTACACCAAGACGCCTGAAACCGGTCAAAAGCCGGTATCGCAGTAAGCAGACTGCTCATCTCACGAGCAGCCGACCTTCAGCGGCTTCCTGGCGCCTTCGCCAGCGACAGAACGGCCTTTCCGCCGAGGACTGCCGCAGCCTCCGCTCCGCCCTCACCCTCCGGGTCCTGCAGAACAAGTCCGGGATGCAGCGCCATCGGCGCGCGCCCGCCCTTCGTAGCGCTGACGATGACGCGGATCGCCGCCCCCCTCGGATTGGGATGAACCGGCAGAATCCCGATGCTGCCGAAGCCGCGCTCCAGCGCCGCCAGCACCTGCGCCAGCCCGTCCGCGCGCCAGATCATCGTCAGCACGCCGCCGGATTTCAGCACCCGCCGCGCCGCATGGGTCCAGCGCTCCAGAGTATCGGCGGAGGCCACATGTGCGGACTGCCGCGCCGGGTCCGGCGACGCGCGGTGTCGCTCCGCATCGTTGAACGGTGGATTCATCAGCACGATATCGGCGCTGTCGGGTCCTAATTCAGAAGCGGTGAAAACATCTGCGCTCGCGGTGACGTCGAGCACCGTCACCTTCGCCTTGATGCCGTTCGCCGAGGCATTGGCGCGCGCAAGCGCTGCAAGCGTTTCGTCGACTTCGACGAGTACCAGATCGAGGCCCGTCACACGGCGCGCAACGGCCAATCCGGCGGTGCCCACGCCCGCGCCGAATTCCACCACGCGATGACCCGGCTGCGCCGGCGTTGCCGCAGCCAGCAGGATCGCATCGTGGCCCGCGCGGTGGCCGCGCCTCGGCTGGCGCAGCCGCAACTGTCCGCCGAGAAACATGTCCTCGGTTACATCCGCAACTGCCGCCTGGGCGGGGTCAGTCATTGTCCCGCAATTCATGGGCCAGGCCCGCATCGGTGAGCAGGCGGCGGGCGGCCAGATTGTCGTCCTCGTGCACCAGAATGCGCCGGGGCAGTACGCCCAGCGATCCATCCATAATGCTCATGTTATTGTCGAACACGAGGTGATGGATGTTGGCGCCGTCCAGCAGCGCCCCCACCGCGGACACCAGCACCACATCGTTGGTCCGCACCAATTCCTTCAAAGCAGCCGCCTCCAGCGGTTGGAACGGCCCCTCGGGGGTGGCCGTTCGTTGCTCTTGCCGCATCGCACGGCAGTTTCTATGGTGCCCTCAAATTCATCCGGAGACCGGACGTGGCGGTTATTGTACCCTTTGAGAGCCACTCGACGCCATCGATAGATCGGCTGGTTGAGCTTGTCGCGCCCGACATGGAACGCGTCAACAGCACGATTTTGTCGCGGACCGGCTCCGAAGTCACGATGATCCCGGAGGTCGCCAACCACCTGATCTCGTCGGGCGGCAAGCGCCTGCGGCCGATGCTGACGCTCGCCATGGCGAACCTCACCGGCTACGCCGGCGACGGCCATATCAAGCTCGCCGCGGCCGTGGAATTCATGCACACCGCGACGCTGCTGCATGACGACGTGGTGGACGAAAGCGAACTGCGGCGCGGCAAGCTCTCCGCGCGGATGCTGTGGGGCAACGAGGCCAGCGTGCTGGTCGGCGACTTCCTGCTCGGACAGGCCTTCCGCATGATGGTCGAGGTCGGCTCGCTGCGCGCGCTGGATATTCTCTCCTCCGCAGCCGCCACCATCGCCGAAGGCGAAGTGATGCAGCTTGCGGCGGCCAAGAACACCGCCACCACCGAGGACGAATATCTCGCCGTGATCCGCGGCAAGACGGCTGAACTGTTTGCAGCCGCCTGCGAAGTCGGCCCGGTGATCGCCAACCGTCCGAAGGCAGAACAGACCGCCTGCCGCTCGGTCGGCATGAATCTCGGGATCGCATTCCAGCTTGTCGATGACGTGCTGGATTACGGCGGCAAGGCCGCCAAGCTCGGCAAGAATGTCGGCGACGATTTCCGCGAGGGCAAGATCACGCTGCCGGTGGTGCTGGCGTTCCGGCGCGGCAACGATGTCGAACGCGCATTCTGGATCCGCACGCTGGAAAAGGGCGAGATCGGCGACAGCGATCTCGATCAGGCCATCGGCCTGATGACCAAGCACCGCACACTTGAAGACACCATGAGCCGCGCCCAGCACTACGGCGCGATGGCGGTCGATGCGCTGGCGCTGTTCCCGCCGTCACCGATGAAAACCGCGCTCGAACAGGTCGTCGCATTCTGTCTGGCGCGATCGCACTGAGTCATCGCGTCATCGTCAAGGCGTAAAAAGCGCCAATATATTCGTCGTCATGCCCGGCCTTGTGCCGGGCATCCACGTCTTCCCATGCATGGCAAATCAAAGACGTGGATGGCCGGGACAAGCCGGCCATGACGATCTTCAGTCTATGCAGAACAGTCAGCTCAGCACGCCGGCGTGAACCCACCAGCCCGGATGAGCTTGCGAAATCGCTTTCGCGGCCTGTCCGGCATCGCCAATCGTCTTGAAGATCGCAAAGCACGTCGCGCCCGAGCCCGACATCCGCGCGAGTTGCACGCCGTCCGTCGCGCGCAATGCCGACAGCACATCGCCGATCACCGATTCGACCTTGAGCGCGGGCCGCTCCAGATCGTTGGTGCCGGAGCCAATGGCCTCGATCCACGCGTCGAACGACGCGCCGTCTGCCGGCCAACCTCGCGACAGCATGATGTCGCTGGCGCCTGCGAGAAGCTCGCCCTTGCCGAGACCCAATGCTGCGAACACATCCTTGGTGGCGACGCCGACACGCGGATTGACCATCACGCACGGCATCGCAGGAACATCGAGCATCGACAGATTCTCGCCGACACCGGTCATCGTGCAGGCGCGTGACGCGAGACACACAGGAATGTCCGCACCGGTTTCGCGCGCGACATCAACAATGCGCGGATCGTCGATCGCAAGTCCGCTGGCGCGCGCCAGCAGCCGCAACGCCGCCGCCGCATCCGCCGATCCCCCGCCGATGCCGGCGGCGACCGGAAGACGCTTGTCCAGCGTGAATTGCCCGAGCGTGAGACCCGGAATGCGTTCACCGAGAAGCCTTGCCGCGCGGAGCACGAGATTATCCGACATCTCGCCGCAGTCCTGCGCACCCGGCCCTCCGGTCGCAAGGCCAAGCTCGGGCCCCGGCGCAAGCGTCAGCGTGTCCGCGCAGTCGGCGAACACCACCAGACTCTCGATGTCATGATAGCCGTCCGGGCGGCGGCCGAGGACACGCAAGGTGAGGTTGACCTTGGCGCGCGCGGTTTCAGTCAACAGTGTCATTTGCAATGAAACTCTCGTTCGTCATGCCCGGCCATAGCAGTCGCAGACTGCGTAAACTGGCTGCAGTGCCGGGTATCCACGTCTTCGAGTAGGGCCAAGACGTGGATGGCCGGGACAAAGCCCGGCCATGACGGTGATAATTCGCTGAACGCGCGATGGCAATGCCGCCATCGACGGGACTAGCCGCCCTTGTCGTCGTCCTTCTTTTTCTCCGCCGCCGCCGCGTTGGACGTATCCTCGGGAAGGCCGTCGCGCAGCTTGGTCTCGATCTTCGGCAATTCATCCGCCTCGGGCTTGAGGTCACGGGCATGCGCCCACTGGAATTTCGCTTCAAGCGTCCGCCCCACGCGCCAATAGGCATCGCCAAGATGATCGTTGATCGTTGGGTCTTCCGGCTTGAGATCGATCGCGCGTTCGAGATGCTTCACGGCGTTCTCGTAGTTGGCGATCCGGTAGTAGGCCCACCCCAGCGAATCCACGATGTAGCCGTCGTCCGGCCGCTGCTCGACGGCGCGGCGGATCATCTTCATGGCTTCATCGAGATTGATGCCCTGATCGATCCACGAGTAACCGAGATAGTTCAGGACGTGCGGCTGCTCGGGCTGCATCTCGAGCGCCTTCTTCAGATCGACTTCGGCCTTGGCCCACTGCTTCGAGCGCTCGTTGCAGATGCCGCGGAAGTAATAGAACACCCAGTTCGGTTTGTCGGTGGTGCTGGCCTGGGCCTCGATGCCTTTGCCGTAGGTCTCGCTGCAATCGGCGAACTTCTTGCGCGCGCGCTCGATATTGCCGAGCGCCATGATCGCCTCGACATCCTTCGGATCGTCGGCGACGACACCGTTCAGGATCTTGATCCCTTCCTCGGTGCGATCAACGGCATCGAGATCGGTCGCAAGCTGGATTTGCGCGTTGCGCTTGAGCGGCGAATTCGCGGGCACGCGCTCATAGATCTTGATCGCCATCTGCGGCTTCTTCACCGTTTCATACAGATCGGCCAGCGACAACAGCGCGAGGGAATGGTTCGGGTTGAGGTAGAGCGCAAGCTGAAGATAGACCAGCGCAAGATCCTCGCCGCCGCGGCGCGTCAGCGATGCGCCAATCCCGTACAGCGCTTCCGCCGCGCCCTGCTGCGGATTTTCCGCCAGCGGCGACAGCTTCTTGCCGGCCTTGGTTTCGCGGATGCCGTCCACCACCAGCGGATGACGCGCGAGCTTCTTGTCGAAGCCCTGATAGATGGCAGTCGCCGCTGCTGCGTCCTTGTTGCGCGACAGCCAGCGCGCATAGGCATCCGACACCCGCAATGCCGAGTCGTCGAGCTTGTAGGCGCGCTCGAAGCGGGCGCCGGCTTCCTTCTGCTTGTTGGCGAGTTCAAGGATCATGCCGGTGTGCAGGTCCTTGAAGATCGGATACCACTCCGGCCCCGCCAGCTTGTCGATGCTTGAGATCGCGGCCTGGGTGTTGCCCGCGCCGTAGCTGGCCCAACCGGACAGCAGCGTCGCGACAAGATCAGTGATCGGTCCGCGGATCGACTGATTGATGTTCTGCTGGGCGACGGCGTAATTCTTCTGCTTCAGCGAGCGGACGCCCGCCACCAGCCGCGCGACGCGGTTGTTCTTGTCGACGGTCAGAATGCGGTCGGCGAGTTTCACCGCCGCGTCGATGTCGCCATCGGCAAGGGCTGCGATGAAGGCACGGTCCAGCAATTCGCTGTTCTTCGGATCGGAGCGCAGCGCCGCACGATAGAATGCCGACGCAGCGGTGGCGTCGCGCTCGACACTGGCGTGACGCGCGGCGAGGTAGCTGCCGGCCACCGTCAGGCCGATCAGATCGCGTCCGCTGGGGAACGGTGCCTGCTTGGCGTCTTCGCTGGCGCTGGTCCGGGTCTGGGCCGCAAGTGGACCGGCGGATGCAAGAACCGATGCAAACGCGAGTGTGGCGACAGCCACGCGGCTGAAACGACGTTGGAGGATCACGCTCGCCGGCTCCATAAAATGAAAGGGGTGCGACCGGTCAGGCCAGCAGCACCGGGACAATGGCTTGTTTGGCCCGCATCCGCAAGGATTCGAGCGACCGGTCGAGGAGCCTAGTTCAGTATGGCGCAATCGTGGCAGACCGCCGTTCTCGCGCAAACGTGCTTACATTGATTGATAATTAGGCCCGCCACCGCCTTCCGGCGGAACCCAAGTGATGTTGCCGTTGGGGTCCTTCACGTCGCAGGTTTTGCAGTGGACGCAGTTCTGCGCGTTGATCTGGAACCGTGGACCGGAATCTTCCTCGACCCACTCGTAAACGCCCGCCGGGCAATAGCGGTTCGACGGACCGGCAAACACGTCATGTTCCGAGGTCTTTTGCAGGTTCATGTCCGCGACCTTGAGATGGATCGGCTGATCTTCCTCGTGGTTGGTGTTGGACAGGAATACCGACGACAGCTTGTCGAAGGTCAGCTTGCCGTCGGGCTTCGGCCCCGGAATCGGCTGATGCGCCTTGGCGGGATCGAGCGTCTTGCGGTCGGGTTTGGCGTGGGACAGCGTGCCGAACAGCGAGAAGCCGAACAGCGTGTTGGTCCACATGTCGAGGCCACCGAGGCCAACGCCGATGATGGTGCCGAACTTCGACCACAGCGGCTTGACGTTGCGGACCTTGTGCAGGTCCTTGCCGACTGCGGAATCGCGCCAGCCATTTTCATATCCGACCAGTTCGTCATTGGTCCGGCCCGCCGCCAGCGCAGCCGCGACCTGCTCGGCCGCCTGCATGCCGGTGCCCATCGCATTGTGCACGCCCTTGATGCGCGGCACGTTGACGAAGCCCGCCGCGCAACCTATCAACGCGCCGCCCTTGAAGGTCAGACGCGGCACCGATTGATAGCCGCCCTCGGTGATCGCACGCGCGCCGTAAGCGATGCGCTTGGCGCCCTCGAACACGCCGCTGATCTTCGGATGGGTCTTGAAGCGCTGGAATTCCTCGAACGGCGACAGATACGGATCGTCGTAGTTTAGATGCACCACGAAGCCGACGGCGACGAGGTTCTCATTGTAGTGATAGAGGAACGATCCGCCGCCGGTGGACATGTCCAGCGGCCAGCCGAATGAATGCTGGATCAGTCCCTTCTTGTGCTTGGCCGGATCGATCTGCCAGACCTCCTTGAGGCCGATGCCGAACTTCGACGGCTCGCTGTCCTTGTCGAGCGCGAATTTCGCGATCAACTGCTTGGTGAGAGAGCCGCGTGCGCCTTCGGCGAACAGCGTGTACTTGCCAAGCAATTCCATGCCTCGCGTATAGGAGGCCTTGTGCGAACCGTCGCGCGCGACGCCCATATCGCCGGTGGCGACGCCGCGCACCTCGCCGTTCTCGCCGTACAGTACCTCGACCGCGGCGAAGCCCGGATAGATTTCCACGCCGAGCGCTTCGGCGCGCGGTCCAAGCCAGCGGCACACGTCGCCGAGCGAGCCGATGTAGCAATGATGGTTGTCCATCAGCGGCGGCATCATGAAGTTCGGCAGCTTGATCGCGGCGCTCGACGTCATCCAGAAGAACTGGTCGTCCTTCACCTGCGTCTTCAGCGGGCAGTCGGCGTCGTCGCGCCAATCCGGAATCAGCTTGTCGAGCGACACCGGATCGATCACCGCGCCGGACAGAATGTGAGCGCCGACTTCCGAGCCCTTTTCCACGACGACGACCGTCAGTTCCGGGTTGATCTGCTTCAGCCGGATGGCAGCAGCCAGACCTGAGGGTCCTGCTCCGACGATCACAACGTCAAATTCCATGGAATCGCGCGGAGGCAGCGGCTCGGTGCTCATGATGTCATCTCAAAATGGTGGTTCAGAATGTTTCTAATCATCGTTCTTCCCGATTTTTGGCGCAAGAACAACCCCGTTTCGCTGCAGCGCGATCCGTCCTAATGTGCTCGCCGTGACCACACCCGAACCCATACCCAACGCCCGCGAACTTCTCGCCTTTTATCTGGAGGCGGGAGTGGATTGCGCGTTGTCGGAAACCCCGGTCAACCGCCTGGTGGAAGAACCGGCGAGTGAAGAGCGGCAGGCACCAAAGCCCGCACTGTTCCGCACTGCGAACCCGCCCCCCGTTGTTCCGGCTTCCGCCCAATCCGCACCCGCGCCCGACGCCGCGATCATGTCGGCCCGCGAGATCGCGCCCAAGGCGGCATCGCTGCAGGAACTGCGCGAACTGCTCGAACGCTTCGACGGCTGTGCGCTCAAGTCGACCGCGACGCGGCTGGTGTTCGCGGACGGCAATCCGGAAGCGAAGATCATGTTCGTCGGCGAAGCGCCGGGACGCGACGAGGATCTCGAAGGCCTGCCGTTCGTCGGGCGCTCCGGCAAACTGCTTGACCTGATGATGGCGGCGATCGGCCTCGACCGCACCAAGGTCTACATCGCCAATATCATTCCGTGGCGGCCGCCCGGCAATCGCGATCCGTCACCGCAGGAAACACAGATCTGCCTGCCCTTCATCCGGCGGCAGATCGAACTGGTCGATCCGGACGTGCTGGTATGTCTCGGCAAGCCCTCGTCGCAGGCGGTGCTCGACCTCAAGGACGGCATCATGAAAACGCGCGGCAAGTGGATCGACTACGACACCGGCACGCGGAAGATCAAGGCGATGGCGACGTTCCATCCGGCGTACCTGCTGCGGCAGCCGATCTACAAGCGTCTGACCTGGCAGGACCTTCGCTCTGTGCAGAAAACGCTGACCGGTGTTGCAAGCTAGCGGACGAAATCAGGCGCACAGCCCGCGCGCCTGAACATTCGCCAGACCGGACATGCACGGCATTGACGGTCAGCCGCATCGAAGCGACCAGCCGCTATTCCGCGACGATCTCGCCGGAGCCGCCAAATTCGGCCGGGAAGTCTTTCAACTTGGGCAAGCCATCCCGCATGGGCATCACCGTCTCAGCGTAGTTCACATGTACGCCAGGGATGAAGGCAAGGGTCGGGATCGTCGAAGCGAACACGTCCACGAGGCCGATGGGCGGATGATTGGCCATCAGATGTCCGCCGCATTTCGAGCAGTACTGACGCTGGCTGAGTTCGGACTTCTGGAACGTCGCAACGTACTCGGCTCCCGATGCGATCCGCACAGCCTCCGGCTTCCATAGACTGAAAGCGTTTACAGGCCCGCCGGACCACGAACGGCAGGAATGGCAATGGCAGTAACCCATGGCCTCCGGTGAGCCGGAGACCTCCAGTTTAACTGCGCCGCAAAAACAGTTTCCAAGGTGAGGCATCGCTCCCTCCTTCGAACTTGTTCATTTATCGATCCGCCAGTACGCCCGACAATACACCAAATGGGTAGCGGGCCTCCCTCGATCGCAACCGCGATCCGATGATGTCACACCGCAGCCATGCAGCGGATGTTGGTGGCGCAGGCGACCGGTTCAGGCCATAAGCCACCGGTGCTGCGCATTACGCAGCCATGCGGGGCGCTTATCATGAATATGCACATTGCAGACGGAGCGATCGACGACACGGTGGCGCGGGCAAATGTGCGGCGGCTTGCAGCGGCGCAGGCTTTGACCGGCGCGAACGCCGCCGTCGTATTCGCGACCGGTTCGATCGTCGGCGCAACGCTTGCGCCCAGCATGTCGCTCGCGACCTTGCCGCTCTCGATCTATATGCTCGGACTTGCTGCCGGCACATTGCCCACCGGCATGATCTCGCAGGCCTTCGGCCGCCGCGCAGCCTTCATCGCAGGCACGGCTTGCGGCGCGCTGTGCGGCGTCCTCGCGGCCGTCGCTATTCTGTACGGTTCTTTCGCTCTCTTCTGTTTCGCGACCTTCCTCGGTGGGGTCTACGGCGCGGTCTCGCAATCCTATCGTTTCGCCGCGACCGACAGCGCCAGCGTGGCCTACCGGCCGAAGGCGATCTCCTGGGTGATGGCCGGCGGCGTGTTCGCGGGCGTGCTCGGGCCACAGCTCGTGCAGTGGACCATGGACATCTGGCCGCCGTATCTGTTCGCGGTGAGCTTTCTGGTTCAGGCTGTCGTTGCGCTGATTGCCATGGCGGTGCTTGCCGGCGTCAATGCACCCAAGCCTGCCCCCGCACAAATGACCGGAGGGCGGCCGTTGCTGGAGATCGTCCGGCGACCGCGCTTCATCGCCGCCGTCGTTTGCGGCGCGGTCTCCTATACGGCGATGAACTTCCTGATGACGTCCGCTCCGCTGGCGATGAAGTTCTGCGGACTGACGCTGAGCGATTCCAACTTCGGCATCCAATGGCACATCGTGGCGATGTTCGGACCAAGCTTCTTCACCGGACATTTGATCGCGCGCTTCGGTGCCGCGAAGGTCGCCGTCGTCGGGCTTATCCTGGAAGCCATCGCCGCGGTGATCGGACTGGCCGGCATCACCGCGATGCACTTCTGGGCGGGACTGTTCGTGGTCGGCGTCGGCTGGAATTTCTCATTCGTCGGCGCATCCGCGCTGATCGTGGAGACGCATGGTCCGCAGGAAGGCAAGAAGGTGCAGGCCTTCAACGACTTCATCGTGTTCGGCCTGGTGGCGATCGGCTCGTTCTCGTCGGGCCAGTTGCTCGCGAGCTACGGCTGGTCGATGGTCAACATGGTGGTGTTTCCGGCGGTGGCCCTCGCGCTGGCCGGCCTTGGCATCGCCGCGCTCATGCAGCGGCGGGCTGTGGCTAGCTAGTGATCCGGTTCTGACATTCGTATGTGTTTTTCGTAGGCACTTTACGAATGTCAGAACCAAAGGATCACTAGAATTATTATTTGCTAGTGTCCTTTCGTATCCGACGTTTGCTCGGGAAGCGCTGCAAATGAAGCAAACGTCGGATACGGGACACTAGCCGATCGCGAACTTGACCGCGAACACGACCGCGAGCACCAGCACGGCAGGCTTCGCATCCGAGAATCGGCCTGCGAGAATTTTGATCACCGCGTAGCTGATGAAGCCGAGACCGATGCCGGTCGCGATAGAATAGGTCAGCGGCATCGCAATCGCCGTGACCACCGCAGGCGCGTATTCCGTCACGTCGTCCCACGCCATGTCCGCGAGCCCCCGCGCCATCACGCAGGCGACGTAGAGCAACGCGGCGGCGGACGCATAGGCTGGCACCATCCCGGCAAGCGGCGCGAAGAACAGCGCCAGCAGAAAGAACAGCGCGACGAACACCGCCGTCAGTCCGGTACGGCCGCCCGCCGCGACACCGGATGCGCTTTCGATGTAGCTCGTGGTGGTCGACGTCCCGATCAGCGCGCCGAACATCGCGGCGAAGCTGTCCGCCATCAGCGCCTGCTTCATGCGCGGCAGATTTCCGTCCTTGTCGGTGAGGCCGGCGCGATGGGTCACACCGATCAGCGTTCCGGCATTGTCGAACACGTCGATGAAGAGAAAGCTGAACACCACGATCAGGAATGTCAGCTCAGTGGCGCGCGAGAAATCGAGCTGGAACAATGTCGGCGCCAGCGACGGCGGCAGCGACACCACGCCGCTGAAGCTGGTCAATCCCAACGGCAGCCCGAGCAACGAGACCGCGAGAATGCCGATCAGCGTGCCGCTGGCGATATTTCGCGCGTTCATCGCCACGATCAGCGTGAAGCCCAGCAGGCACAGCACAGGCGCCGGATGCGCGATGCCAAGCGGACCCGCGGTCACCAGCGTCACCGGGCTCGCCACCACGATCTTCGCCTGTTCGAGTGCGATGATCGCGAGAAACAGCCCGACGCCGGCGGAGATCGCGAATTTCAGGTTTCGCGGAATCGCGTCGATGACGTATTCACGCAGGCGGAAGATCGACAACGCGAAGAAGATCACGCCCGAACAGAACACGGCGGCGAGCGCCTGCTGCCATGTGTACTTGTAGCCAATCACGACGGTGAACGCGAAGAACGCGTTCAGCCCCATGCCGGGCGCGAGCGCGATCGGATAGTTCGCCAGAAACGCCATAGCCAGCGTCGAGACCGACGCCGCAAGGCAGGTCGCGACGAACACCGCGCCCTTGTCCATCCCGGCATTGGCGAGAATGACCGGATTGACGAACACGATGTAGACCATGGTCAGGAACGTGGTGATCGCGGCGACAAACTCGGTGCGGACCGTCGTGCCGTGCTCCGTGAGGCCGAACTGGCGATCGAGAAATGTCGTCCCGGATTTTTCCGCCTGCTCGCTCATGATGTCCCGCTGCTATCGAGAGCTTTGCCCGGCCGTCTGCGGGCGGACGATGCCCCAGCCGATCCGCACCAGCGCCTGACGGCCCTTGACCAGACGCTCGAAAGATCGCGGCACTTCCGGCACGAGGCCGGGAAACCGCTTCAGAATGTCAGCGGGCGGCGTACCGGCGGTATCCGCAGCGCGCCAGACAACCACGCCGCCGTTCTCGGTAAACAGTTTGGGCGTGATCCATGGCGTCTGCTGCGGCGTCGCGTCGAACATCACATGCGGACGCGATGCGGCCCCGAAACCGATCAATGTCGCGAGGTGCGGATCGCCCGCCACCGCCGCAAGCGGACGGCCGGTGCGACGCTCGAAATTCTCGCCGAAGAAGCGCCCGATATCGCGCGCCGGAAGCGACGTCTTGACCTCGGTGCTTCCGATCCACGGCTGGATGAACGTCACGCCGAGGATAACGACAATGGGCGCCGCCATGATGACCAGCCACACCGAGCGCAGAAGCTGTTGCCGCCGCAGCGCGATGAGATCTCCCGCTGCAACGACGACCGCCAACCCCGCGAGCAAAAGAGCGATCCCGTCGCCACCGATGACCTGATCCTGGCCGAACAGCGCGGCGATAAAACTGAGCGCAACCGGAGGCACGAGCGCGAAAATGTAAACGAACAGCCGCGCGAAGGGATCGACCGGCGGGCGAAAGATCAACGGCGGATCCTCGCTCTTGCGGTCGAGCGCGCGGGAATTGAAGATCAGCAGCAGCGCCACGCCGGACAGGGCGAACAGCAGTCCCGCCAGCAACCCGCCCCATCCGAGCAGCCGGTCCTGAAGTTCCGCCACCGCAGGCAACGACGGCAGCGCCAGCGCATCCGCGCGGATCAGCCAGATCACATAGGGCAGCACCAGCACGATCACCACGACGGCCGCATAAAGCGGATCGGTCGAAGCCAAAGCACGGCGGCCCTTGGATGTCGCCAGCACGAAGACCGCCAGCATCGCCAGCAATGGCAGCGCGGCCGACGTGGTCAAAATCAACAGGCCGATCTCGACCGGCAGCCAGAACCACGCGCGACGCCGCCCCTGCCCGACAATTTCCCAGGTGTGAAGCAGGATCAGCGCCCATAAGGGCCTCGCTACGATCAGCGGGCCGAATTCAGCGCCGGGAAACGAGAAGGCCGTGATCGTTGCCGTCAGCAGCACCGCGAGAACGGCCTGCTGCGCGCCGACGATGGCGCGGCCAAGCCTGAACAACGCCCAGAACGTCAGGATGAAACAGAGCTGCGCCAGCAGATAGACGCCGAACATATGATTGCCGGACAGGCGAAAGGCGACATCCGCGAGCCAGAACGCCAGCGGCGGGCCGAGATGGGTCCCGACCTGGTACTCCCTGCCGAAAGCCAGCACCGTGGCGACGTCGCCCGGCGGACTTCCGTACAGCAACCACGGCAGGACCAGCCAGAGCGCCGCCTGCGCCAGCACCACGATCCAGAAGATCAGGCGCGGCCGGGCGCGGACCAGTTCAACGATCAGGGATGTGAAACGCATGAAACGTTCGAACCGGCCTTGGAAGGATGCCTAACTGATAGAGCGCATGAGGCGATCAGGCAACCGAGCCGCTCAGATGGCCGCGATTGCCTCTTCGGGCAAGATGATCATCTCGATCTGGGCCGCCGCCGGCGTGTCGTCTTCGCCGAAGTGCTTGCGGCGTGACGCCGCGACAGGCGCGAAAAAGCGGCGATGATGGATCGTCGGTCCGAGCCGATCCAGCGCTTCGAGATGGGCCGGAACGCCGTAACCCATATGCTGCTCGAACCCGTAGCCGGGATGTTCCTGCGCCAGCCGGCACATCAGCCGGTCACGCGAGACTTTTGCAACAATCGAGGCCGCGGCAATCGACAGCACAATGCCGTCGCCGCCGATCACCGCCTCGCAATCGCAGGAGGTATTCAGCCGGTCGCGGCCGTCGACAAAGACGTGTTTCGGCATCTCGGGCAGCGCATGCACCGCGCGCGTCAGCGCCCAGAGCGACGCGCGCAGGATATTGTCGCGATCGATCCGCGACGGCGGCGCAATCGCAACTGAAACCAACGCGGTCGCGCAAATCTCTTCGAACAGCGCTTCGCGGCGCTCCCGCGTCAGGCGCTTGGAGTCGTCGATGCCCTTCGGAACCCGCTTCGGATCGAGGATCACGGCCGCCGCAACCACCGGCCCGGCGAGCGGCCCGCGCCCGGCCTCGTCACACCCAGCCACCGGCCAGACGCCGCGCTTCAACAACGCGCGCTCACGGCGAAAACTTGGCGCCGCAACGGCAATGACGCCGCTTCGCTTCGCTTTTTTCGCCTCTTTTGGAACCGTTTGGGACTTCCGAATCATGCGGCGATGCTGCGGGCGCATCAACCATCCCGCAAGCCGGAATTTTCAACCGTGCCCGTTATTCAGGGCGGCTGAAAACATCGTCACTAACCAACCACCGTCATGGCCGGGCTTGTCCCGGCCATCTACGTCTTAATTGTCATCCGAAGGAAAACGTGGATGCCCGGGACAAGCCCGGGCATGACGAGAAATAGATGGGACGCAACCAGTCTAAAACAAATCCAGTTGCTCGCTGCCACGCTTGGGCCGCGCGAAGTGGCTGGTGGTGAGTTTCGAGCGCCGCTTGTTGAGGCCGAGTTTCTCGCAGGCGATCTCGAAACGCCGCCCGATCATCCAGGCCATCGGCCCGGTGCCCTTCATCCGCGTGCCCCACTGCGAGTCGTAATCGCGGCCGTCGCGCATGTCGCGGATCAGCGTGAAGACGTGGCGGTACCTGTCCGGATAATTCGCCATCAGCCATTCGCGGAACAGATCGCGCACTTCGAGCGGCAGGCGCAGCAACACATAACTCGCTTCCTTGACGCCGGCATGAGCGGCGGCATCCAGAATGCGCTCGATCTCGGAATCGTTCAGCGCCGGGATCACAGGCGCAACCATCACCGTCGTCGGAATTCCGGCATCGGCCAATTGGCGCAATGCCTCGAGCCGCCTCGGCGGCGTCTCGGCGCGCGGCTCCATGGTGCGCGCCAGTTTTGGGTCCAGCGTCGTCACCGAAATCGCGACCTTGGCGAGATTACGTTTTGCCATCCGCGCGAGGATGTCGATGTCGCGCGTCACCAAGGCCGATTTAGTGACGATGCCGACCGGATGTCCGGTGCGCTCCAGCACTTCGAGAATGCCGCGCATGATTTTGTGCTCGCGCTCGATCGGCTGATACGGATCGGTGTTGGTTCCGATCGCGATCATGCGCGGCTCGTATCCCGGAGCGGCCAGTTCCTTTTCGAGCAGCTCCGGTGCGTCCGGCTTGGCGAACAGCCGGGATTCGAAATCGAGACCCGGCGACAGACCGAGATAGGCGTGGGTCGGACGCGCGAAACAGTAGACGCAGCCGTGCTCGCAGCCGCGATACGGATTGATCGAGCGGTCGAAGCCGATGTCGGGCGAGTCATTGCGGGTGATGACCTTGCGCGCGGTATCGACCGCAACCGTGGTCTTGAACGGCGGAAGTTCCTCAAGGCTCTGCCAGCCGTCGTCGAAGGTGACCCGCGCTTCGGCCTCGAAGCGTCCGCTGGCGTTGGACTGCGCTCCGCGTCCCCTGCGCCGCTGACGGTCGATTGCGACTTCGATCTCGGGAAACGGGGAAGGAACACCCGCCGGATCAGAGGGGGGCGTCACCGGCGGGTGCTTGAGGGCATGGGATGCATGGCTCATGGAGAGAACATAGCACCACATGAGAACAAAACAAGAACTCCAAGAGGCCCTGTCCCCAAAATATTTGCGTCCTTATCCGGACGCGCGCGCGGTCCATTTGGCGTCTCTTCGGGCATGCGCAGCCGGCGGCGAGAGACGGCTCGCCGTTAATGAATGCCGCAAAAAGCTGCACCTGACGGGCTGTTCTGACTGTGACAAGATGATAACGGTTTCGCATCAATCCTTGAGCGGACACGTATTTCAACAAGTCATGATCAGCGTTGTCATTCCCACCGAAGGCCTCGAGCAACCCGTTGTTGCCACCCTTGCGGCTCTGGTGCCCGGCGCGGCGGCCGGTCTCGTGCGGGACGTGGTGCTGGTGGATCGCGCCGCCTCCGAGGCGATCGAGCGGGTGGCTGATATCGCAGGCTGCCATTTCCTGAAGTTCGAAGGCTCGCGCGGCGCGGCGCTTGCGGCGGGCGCCCAGCAAAGCCGCTCGCCCTGGCTGCTGTTCCTGCTGCCTGGCGCTGTGCTGGATTCGGGATGGATCGACGAAACCACCCAGTTCATTCAGAGCGTTTCCTTGAGCGGCCGCCAGCGCGCCGGTGTCTTTCGCTACGCGCGCTCTCCCTATGAAGACGCCACCGTCCGCGATGGCGTGAAATCGCTCGCGCGGTTCATCTCCGGCCCCTCTCCTGATCAGGGCCTGCTGATTTCCCGCGACCATTATGAGCGGGTCGGCGGCTACGCCCCTGCGGCGCGCCGCGCCGAGGCCAAGCTGCTCTCAAAACTGGGCCGTGCCGGCCGCGCCGTTCTGCGTACGCGGATTTTCGTGGCCGCTTGAAACTAGTTGACTCCCTCAACAATAATACTTGACTGCGTCAACAATATCTCGAAGATGCTCGTCTGAATCAAGATGAGGCGTCGTTCGCCGATGGACACCCATACAGAGACCGAGAAAGAAGCCCGGATTGCCGCGATCCGGCGGTTCAACCGCTTCTACACCCGCAAGATCGGCGTGCTTGAGCAGCAACTCCTTGAGAGCCCCTACTCGTTGACGGAAGCACGCGTGCTTTTCGAACTCGCACACCGCGATGAGCCGACCGCAAAGGAGATCGGCGCGCAACTCGACCTCGATCCGGGCTATCTGAGCCGCATCGTTCAGACCTTCATGGAAAAGGGGCTGGTGACGCGAAAGCCGGTCCCCTCGGATCGGCGGCAATTCCGATTGGCCCTGACGGCAAAAGGACGTTTGGCGTACGGCCGCCTCAATCGAAGCTCGCATGATGAGATCGGGGAGATGCTGGAAAAGCTTCCTGGCGGTGGCGAGGAGCGCCTGGTCGCCGCGATGACGACCATCGAACAACTGCTCGGCGACGACGCCGGCCACCCCGAGATAACACTGCGCACTCACCAGCCCGGCGACATGGGCTGGATCGTGCAGCAGCACGGCCTGCTCTACACACGCGAATACGGCTGGGACATCTCCTTCGAAGGTCTGTGCGCCGAGATCGTCGCGCAGTTTCTGAAAGACTTCGATCCGGCGCGCGAGCGCTGCTGGATTGCCGAGATCGATGACCGGCAGGTCGGATCGGTGTTTCTGGTGAAGCATTCCGACGAGGTTGCGAAGATTCGCCTGCTGCTGACCGATCCGGCGGGGCGGGGTCTGGGGATCGGCAAGCGGCTGGTCGGCGAATGCATCGCCTTCGCGCGGAGTTGCGGCTACCGCAAGATCACGCTCTGGACCCAGAGCATGCTGCTTGCCGCGCGCGGGATCTATCAGAATGCAGGTTTCGTCCATGTCGCGACCGAACCGCACCGCAGTTTCGGGCACGACCTGATCGGCGAGACCTGGGAGCTGACGCTTTAAAGTTCGTCGTCATCCTGAGGAGCGAGCTCTTGCGAGCCTCGAAGGATGAGAAAAGACGCGCACGATAGAGCCGTCGCCCTTCGAGGCCTTCGCTCCGCTACGGCACCTCAGGGTGACGGCAAGGCTCCGCCATTTCTGCTTACGTCTTCGCCTTGCCGCGCTTCAGGTGCTCGTCCAGCCGCGGCATGATCTCGACGAAGTTGCACGGCCTCGTGCGGTAATCGAGTTGTGGCGCGAGAATGCCGTCCCATCCATCCTTGCACGCACCCGGCGAGCCCGGCAGGCAGAAGATGAATGTCGAGCCGGCGACGCCTGCGGTGGCGCGGCTTTGAATGGTCGAGGTGCCGATCTTGGCGTGGCTCATCATGTGGAACGCGATCGAAAAACCGTCCATCCGCTTCTCGAACAGCGGCTCGACCGCTTCCGGCGTGACGTCGCGGCCGGTGAAGCCGGTGCCGCCGGTGGTGAGGACAACATCGACGCCGGGATCGGCGATCCACATCCGCAGCTTGGTGCGGATCGCATCGGCATCGTCGGTGACGATATCGCGCGCAGCAAGGTGATGCCCTGCCGCCGTGAGACGATCCGCCAGCGTCGTGCCGGATTTGTCGTCGGCCAGCGAGCGCGTATCTGACACGGTCAGCACCGCGATATTGAGCGGGACGAACGCTTTTGACTCATCAATGGAAGACATGGCGTGTCTTTTCCTTACCGTACCCTGAGGTGCCGTAGCGCAGCGAAGGCCTCGAAGGGCGACGGCGATTTACATCGTCATCCTTAGAGGCTCGCAGCAAGCGCTGCTCGCACCTCAGGATGACGCACGTTGCGAGTAGCTCACCGGCCCCAGCTAAAGCTGAACGCCGGGCGCGAATGTATTGCAGGACTGCACCGTACCCTGCTGGAAGCCGGTCATGAACCAGCGCTTGCGCTGCGCAGCCGAACCGTGGGTGAACGAGTCAGGCACCACGCGGCCCTGCGCCTTTCGCTGCAAGGTATCGTCGCCGATCGCCGCCGCCGTCTGCAACGCAGCATCGATGTCGCCCGCTTCGAGGAAGCCCGGACGCTTCTTTTCTTCGCGGTTGACCCACACCCCGGACAGGCAGTCGGCCTGCAACTCGACGCGCACCTGAATATTGTTGGCCTCGGCCTTGCTGCTCGCCTGCTCCTGCATCTGCCTCGCCTTGGAGAGAATGCCGAGTTGATTCTGGATATGATGGCCGACTTCATGCGCGATGATATAGGCCGCCGTGAACTTGCAGGCGCTGCCGGAGCAGCCGCGGAAACGGGTCTCGACCTCGCGAAAGAAGGCTGTGTCGAGGAAAATCTGCTTGTCGGGCGGACAATAGAACGGACCCATGGCCGACTGCGCCATGCCGCAGCGTCCGCCGTTGGTGGCATTCTTGAAAAGCACGATGCGCGGACCGCGATAGGTTTGTCCGCTGGCCTGGAAGATCTCGCTCCAGCGGTCGTCGAGTTCGCCGAGCACGCCGGAGATCATGCTGCCCATTTCATCCGTCGGCGCGCCGGCCTTCGGCGGGCTGCCGGTTTTGCGATCGGTCTGATAGCTCGGCGCCTGTTGCTGGCCGCCGGTCAGGATCTCGGCGCCGCCGATCAGGATGCGCGGGTCGATGCCGACCGCCCAGCCGATCAGGCCGAGCACGACGATGGTACCGATGCCGAGGCCGCCGCCTCCACCCATCGGAAATCCGAAACCACCGCCACCGCCTCCGCCATAGCCGCTGTCGTCGCGGCGGTCGTCGATATTGTCGCTGCGGCGGAAATCATCGTAACGCATCGGAAATCTCCTCAACCGGCGGGCGTGCATAGCGACACGCAACGGAGCCCGCAAAGTATCTGTTAACGATTCATACCGCGCCCGGCAAAAATTGCCTAGTGCGGCGTTTCGAGTTCAGCGCGGCATTTCGATGTGTTTCGGCTTCGCGACATGAATGCCGGCTGAATTTCGCAACGAAACGCGCGCTGCGCCAGCAATTCCAGCGATTGACTGCATTGCAGCCGCGCATGTGCGCCTCGCAATTCGTGAAGTGCACCGCGTTTCGGAATCAATTTCGAATTCGTCACAAACCTGTTTTTGATTAAGCCGATTTTTACCTTGGCCATTCATGGTGATGACAGTCGGATTTGTTAGTCCCGCGTCGCCGGCTGCGTCGCCTGAGTCAGGTTTTGAGTCATGGTAGTGTCGCGTCGCGGGGCGTCTGCAAAGGCGCCCCGCACTCAATTTGAAAATGCCCCGAGTTCGCATATCGTCGTTGGCGATTGCGTCGCGGAGATGTCGAAGATGCAAGCCGGATCGGTCGATCTGGTCTTCGCAGATCCTCCGTACAATCTGCAATTGAAGGGCGATCTCAAGCGCCCCGACGAATCCCACGTTGATGCAGTGAACGACGACTGGGACAAGTTCTCATCCTTCGCCGCCTATGATGATTTCACGCGCGCATGGCTGCTTGCCGCGCGCCGCGCCATGAAGCCGTCGGCGACGATCTGGGTGATCGGCTCCTATCACAACATTTTCCGCGTCGGCGCGATCATGCAGGATCTGGGCTTCTGGATTCTCAACGACATCGTGTGGCGCAAGACCAACCCGATGCCGAATTTCCGCGGCCGCCGCTTCACCAATGCGCACGAGACGATGATCTGGGCGGCTCGCGACGAGAACACCAAGGGCTACACTTTCAACTACGAAGCCCTGAAGGCCGCCAATGAGGACGTTCAGGCACGTTCCGACTGGCTGATCCCGCTGTGCACCGGCGACGAGCGCCTCAAGGGCAGCGACGGCAAGAAGGTTCATCCGACGCAGAAGCCCGAGGGCCTGCTGGCGCGCGTGCTGCTGTCATCGTCGAAGCCCGGCGATCTTATTATGGATCCGTTCAACGGCACCGGCACCACCGGCGCGGTCGCCAAACGCCTCGGTCGCAGTTATGTCGGCTTCGAGCGCGACAAAACTTATGCAACCGCCGCCGAAGCGCGTATCGCCGCCATCGAGCCGCTGCCGGAAGCCACGCTGGCCCCGTTCATGACCGCGCGCGGTGCGCCGCGCGTCGCGTTCTCCGAGCTGGTCGAGCGCGGCATGATTTCGCCCGGCACCAGGCTGGTGGATTCCAAGAAGAAGCACGGCGCGCTGGTGCGTGCCGACGGCGCGATCATGCTGGGCGACAAGGTCGGCTCGATCCACCGCATGGGCGCGCTGGCTCAGGGGGCCGAGGCCTGCAACGGCTGGACCTTCTGGCACATCGAGACAAAAAAAGGTCTCAAGCTGATCGACGAACTGCGCGCCGAAATCCGCTCTGAGATGGCGGCGGGCTAACCCGCCGTCCATCTTTATTCTCGCCAGCAGGGCTTTTGGATCTCGGTCGCGACCTCCGCCCAACACATGCCCATATCGTTGAGCTGACGTTCACTCATCGCTCCAAGTTCGCGGCGATCGCGAATACGCCTGCGCCAGGTCCGGAAAATCATCGCAACCGCCCGGGCAACATCCAGCAACGCGCTCGACAATAGCTCTGATCGTCGGCGGCCCGCGCCAGTTCCGGTGCGAGCGAACACTTCAGCGCGCCCTCCGCAGTTCGGGTTTCGGAAACGGTCCCAATACCCTTTCGATCAACGCAGAGTCGCAATATTCCTTGATCTGTTTGATCTTGCCGGTCTCGACGCGCCAGACCATGCAGTACTCGTTGTCGTACCGGTCGCCGGTCTTCGTGACGTTATCGCCTTTCGCTTCGACCACAACGGTGTCGCCCTCGGCGACAAAATTAAAGGCAACGGTCCTTGCGCGATCGGTCAGCAGGGTTCGCAAGTGGCCGAGAAGGCCATTCGTGATGGCCTCCTTCCCTGCGTAGATTCCCGACCACGAATACTGCCCCATCACCACCCACGTCACATCCTCCGCAATGTTATCAACGAACGTCGTCCCGCTACGGTTGGCGGCGTCGGCATAAATCTGCTGGATCAATTTCTTGTTGGCTTCGGCGCTCATGGTTCCGTCCTCTGCTTGTGGATGAACGGATAATGGAGCGCATATCGATATTCTTCCAATCGATGCTTCGTATGATATATATTCGCCCTATGAATTTGACTTCGCTCGACCTCAACCTGCTGGTCGCCCTCGACGCGCTGCTGCTGGAGGCCAATGTCGGCCGCGCGGCGATGCGGATCGGTCTGTCGCAACCGGCGGCCAGCCACGCGCTGCGGCGGTTGCGAGACGTTCTGGGCGATCCGCTGCTGGTGCGCGCCGGTGCACGCATGGAGTTGACGCCACGGGCGCAGGCGTTACGCGCACCGCTGGCGCAGGCGCTGGATCAGGTGCGCGGCCTGTTCATGCCGGACGATTTCGACGCCGCACGCAGCGAACGGCGCTTCCGCCTGATGATGCCGGATCTCGCCGTCGAACTGCTGATGCCACCGCTGATGAAAAAGCTGGACGCCGCCGCACCCGGTGTGCGGATCGACGTCGTGCCATGGCGCGGCCCCGCAATCTTCACCGCCGAGTTCGCGCGCACCATCGACATGGTGATCAGCATCGGCGATGCGTTCAAGGGATTTCACCGGCAGCTGCTTTATACCGACTCCGACGCACTGGCGGTAAGGCGCGGACATCCGGCGGGAGTGCGGCTGAAAAACAAGGACACGTTTCTCAAGGCGCGGCATGTCGCCGTCATCATTCGCGGCCAGAGCGAGGACCTGATCGACACGTGGCTGCAGACCAAAAGGCTGGAGCGGCGGATCGCGCTGGTGGTGCCGAGCTATATCGAAGCCTTGCACGTCGTCGCGCGCACCGACCTCGTCGCATTCGTGCCGCGCCGCCTGATCGCCGCGCTGTCGAAGCAGCTGTCGCTGGTCACAGTCTCCCCGCCCATCGATCCGGGGATCGACGAGCAGTTCATGTTCTACCCGACCCGCGCGCAGATGGACCCCGGCTCGATCTGGCTGCGGACCATCACGCTTGGGATCGGAAGGGAGCTGGAGCGGCCGAAGAGAAAGACGGGTTAGCAGCGCGCTCCAGAACGCCCTTTCGCAGTTGCCCCCTCGCCGTTTCCCGTGCCATGACGAAGTCAGTTACAGGAGCGTATCATGACGGTTCTTATCGCAGGCGGCGGGATCGGCGGGCTCACACTCGCGCTCAGTCTTCATCAGATCGGCATTCCGTGCCGCGTGTTCGAAAGCGTTCCGGAGTTGAAACCGCTGGGTGTCGGCATCAACGTGCTGCCGCATGCGGTGCGCGAACTGATCGAACTCGGTCTGCTCGACAAGCTCGATGCCTCCGGTGTCAGGACCAAGGAACTCTCCTACTTCTCCAAGCAGGGAAAACCGATCTGGAGCGAGCCGCGCGGACTGGAAGCCGGATACAAGTGGCCGCAGTTCTCGATCCATCGCGGCGTGCTGCACCAGATCCTGCTCGATACCGTGATCGAACGTCTGGGCGCGGACAATTTGCTCAACAGCCATCATCTGGCGAGTTTCACCGACACACCGAACGGTGTCTCGGCCCGCTTCATCGACAAGGCGACCGGCGAGGATGCCGGCACCTATGACGGCACGCTGCTGATTGCCGCCGACGGCATCCATTCCGCCGTGCGCGGCAAACTTTATCCCGCCGAAGGCCCGCCGATCTGGAACGGCCGCATCCTCTGGCGCGGCATCACCGAAAGCAACGCCTTCCTGTCCGGCCGCACCATGATCATGGCCGGCCACGAAAGCCTGAAGTTCGTCTGCTATCCGATTTCGAATACACCGACGCGAGACGGAAAATTCCGCATCAACTGGATCGCCGAGCGCTTCTTTCCGCCGGACCATCAGTGGCGGCGCGAGGACTACAACCGCGCAGCCAAGCTCGACGAATTCCTGCCCTGGTTCGAGGACTGGACATTCGACTGGCTCGACGTGCCCGGCCTGATCCGCAACTGCGCGCACGCCTACGAATATCCGCTGGTGGACCGCGATCCGATTGACCGCTGGACCTTCGGCAATGTGACGCTGATGGGCGACGCCGCACATCCGATGTACCCCATCGGCTCCAACGGCGCGTCGCAGGCCATTCTCGACGCCCGCGTCATCACGCGCGAGATTCTTAATCACGGCGAGACCTCGGAGGCCCTGCAGGCCTATGAAGCCGAACGCCGTCCGGCGACCACTGAACTCGTCAAGCTCAACCGACGCAACGGACCCGAGCAGGTGATGCAACTCGTCGAGGAACGCGCGCCGAACGGATTCAATGTCGTGACCGAGGTGATGTCGCAGCAGGAACTGGAAGACGTCGCCAACACCTACAAGCGCGTCGCGGGCTTCCAGGTCGATGCCCTCAACGCCAAGCCGCCGATCGTGCCCCGGCCTGAGACGTCGATGCTGTCGAGCGCTGGATGAACCAGGACGCGCGGCATGTTCCCATGATCAGCCGCGCTTTCATCCACTGGCGGCGGCTGATTGCGATCAACGCCGCGATCATCCTCGGTTACGCGATCTACAAAATCGTCCATGACATCCCGGACATGGAATATGTCCATCTCCTGGTCGGCTATCATTTCGGCTTCACCAAGCGTGCGCTGATCGGCGCGCTCGTCTCGCTCGGTGCAGATCGCGTACCGCCGTGGCTGGTCTACGTGCTCGGCGGCACGGCGTTGCTGGCGACCGCGGGGCTCTACCTGCATCTGTTCAAAAGGACGTTCGGCTTTTCGCAGACCACCGCACCACTGCTCGTGTTCATCGCCGGCTCGCCGTTCTTCCTGAAGAATTTCGTCAAGACCATCGGCTATTTCGACATCTACGGATGCCTGCTTGCGATTGCCATACTGCTGGTGCCCGCGCGCTCATTCGCGTTTGTCGCTTTGGCGGCGTGCGGATCGATCGCCCTCATCCTGATCCACCACATCCATATGCTGCTCTACGTTCCAACCATCGCATCCATTGTCGTGATCCGCTATTATCTCAACGGTCACATGTCGAAACCGGATCTGGCGCTGGGCGCCGCGATGGCGGGCATCGTCTCGGCGGTCTTCGCAACCGTCCAGATTCACGGCAACGTCCCGGTCTCCCAGGCCGCGTTTTCACAGTATCTCAGCAGCCGCATGGGCAGCGGCGGAGCCGCAACTGATGCGCTGTCGTTTGCCTACATCTGGTTCAGGACATTGCCGGATGAAGTCAACGAAACGTGGCGAACCATGCCGGAAAACCTGTCGACGGCATGGGCCTATCCGATCCTGATCGCGCTCCATGCGCCGCTGATACGATACTTCCGCGACTCGATCCGCGTTCTGTCGTCACCTCTCCATCGCCGCGTCGTGCTTGCAGCACTGGTGGCGATCAGCCTCGGTTATCTCGTGATCTGCGTGACGGTCTTCGATTATGCACGCTGGGTGTCGAGCTGGGCGGTGTGCATGATGCTGATGCTGCATGCCGTGAAGCAACTGCCCGCCAGCGGACCGGTCACTCCGATTGCGCTGGACGACAAGCGCGCACTGGGCTGCGCCATCGTCCTGACCGCGATCCCGCGAGTCGGAATTATCCGGCCTTTCTGACGCGCGACGGCTTGTCCGGCGGGTCGAGCGCAAGTCCATGCGCGATCACCTTGCGCATGACGTTCGGCAGGGCCTCGTCCTTCAACGTCGCGACAGGCACCCATCGCATGCCGTCCGGTGCGCGCGTGCGCGCAGGAACACTCGCGACATAGACCACAAGCTCGAGCGGGAAATGCGTGAACACATGCGTCACCACGCCCGCCTTGCGATGCCAGCGCGAAACACTGAGCACCGGAGCCTGACCGCGCGCGGCCTTGTCATCATGATCCGCGATCCATTCGGATGACGGCACCTCCGTCATGCCGCCGAGCAAACCCTTTTCACCACGCGTGCGAACCAGCAGTTCATCGCCGCGCGTGACGACGAAGGCTGCACCTCGCCGCAGCGCGCCGGTCTTCTTCGGCGCCTTGCGCGGAAACGTCTCCTGATCGCCGCGCGTGCGCGCGGCGCAATTGTCGTTGAGTGGACAAAGTGCGCAGGCGGGTTTCTTCGGCGTACATATCGTGGCCCCGAGATCCATCAGAGCCTGTGCGCTGTCGCCCGCGCGTGAATCCCAAAGCAGCGTCGCCGCCAATTGCTGAATCCGCGGCTTGGATTTCGGCAGCGGCTCTTCCACCGCGAACAGCCGCGACACCACGCGCTCGATATTGCCGTCCACCGGCATGGTCTGCCGGCTGAACGCAATCGCCGCGATGGCTGCAGCCGTGTAAGGGCCGACGCCCGGCAGCGTCCTAAGGCCTTCTTCCGTGTCGGGAAAGGCCCCGCCGTGCTCGCGCAGCACTGTGACGGCACAGGCGTGAAGGTTGCGTGCACGGGAATAGTAACCGAGCCCCGCCCACATTCTCAGAACATCATCGAGGGAGGCGGACCCCAGCGCCGTCACCGTCGGCCAGCGCGCGGTGAATTTCTCGAAATAAGGTCCGACCGCTTTCACGGTCGTTTGCTGCAACATGATTTCCGACAGCCACACCCGGTAAGGGTCGCTGGTGCGGCCCGGCAACGCGCGCCACGGTAATTGTCGCCGATGGCGGTCGTACCAGGCGAGCAACAGCGCCGGGCGGTCGGCTCTAGCATCTTCCGGAGATTTCTTTCGCCGCGCGGCTGCGCCTGATAAGGTCATGGGACACTATGTACCGACGACAGCCACCCATGAACAAGCCCGGTCCCCTCACCGCGAAGCCGTTATCCGCACTGCTCGGCAGTGCGATCAACGACGCCTTCGCCAAGCAGGGCTTTGCCTCGCGCGAACTGGTGACGCGATGGGCGGAGATCGCAGGGGCCAACGTCGCAGCCCATTCGGAACCGCTGAAAATCCAGTGGCCACGGCCAGTCGAGAACCAGATCCCCGAGCCGGCCACATTGGTGTTGCGGGTCGAAGGCCCGATGGCGCTGGAAATCCAGCACACCTCGGATGTCATTCTGGAGCGGGTCAACCGCTTCCTGGGCTGGAACGCGGTCGGGCGGATCGCACTGCGTCAGGCGCCGTTGTCACGCAAACCGGTGCGGAAAGCCAGAAAAGTGCCTGACGCCGCAGCCGTCGCGACGATCGAAGCCTCGCTCGGCACCGTGGAAGACGACGATTTGCGTGCGGCGCTGGCGCGGCTCGGCGCGTCGATCAAGCGAAATTGAGGCTCCGGACCGCGCGCAGCGGCGGCCCGGCATTGCCACAATTGTCGTTTCAAGCTAGCGAAACGTTCCTCATCAGGCGTGACGACGCCGTTCGCACGTATTTCCCGGAGCAGACCGTTGAACATCACGCGCCGCACTTTCACCGCCGCCTTGTCCCTGACCGGCTTCGCCGCAGCACTCGGCCTTTCGCCCTGGCAGCTTGTCAGCCAGGCCAACGCGCAGACCGCCGCCGAAATCAATCAGGCTGGCGAACTCGGCGACATGGCACTGGGATCGAAAGACGCCCCGGTCACCATCATTGAATACGCGTCGATGACCTGCCCGCACTGCGCGTCGTTCACCAAGGACGTGTTCCCCCAGATCAAGACCAATTACATCGACACCGGCAAGGTGCGCTTCATCTTCCGCGAGTTCCCGCTCGATCAGGTGGCGCTGGCCGCCTCGGCGCTCGCACGCTGCGTCGCCAAGGACGATGCGCCGAAATATTTCGCGATCATCGACATGCTGTTCAAGCAGCAGAACGATCTGGCCTCGGACGCGCTCGGCACCATCAACCGCGTCGGCAAACAAGCCGGCTTCAGCGAGCAGATGATCAAGGATTGCGTGCAGGGCGATCCGAAAATTCAGAAGGGCATTCTGGACGTGCGCGAGCACGCCTACAGCAAGCTCAAGGTCAACTCGACGCCGTTCTTCTTCGTCAATGGAACCGCCGTGAAGGGCGATATCTCGTTCGAAGCCTTCGAGAAGGTGATCAAGCCGCTGCTCAAGAGCTGAGGCGTTCCGGGCGGAACCGATCCGGTTCCCGGGAAAATCCGTCCGAAACACACTGAAATCCCTCGGAAATCCCTTTAAATCCCTTGGGAAAAGCCTTGCGGGCCGGTTGCCCTGCGGGGCCAGCCTCGCCATTGTGCGAGCAGTTCGAGGCGCATTCCGCGACTCAGTTATACTGGCACAGGCCTGCTATGACCTTGCCCCGGTTGGGTAATTCTGCCCCGGCCAACAGAGCACCGATTGCATGAAACTCACGCGTCTTCGCCTTCACGGATTCAAGTCCTTCGTTGAGCCGACCGATTTTCTGATCGAGCCGGGCCTGACCGGCGTCGTCGGTCCCAACGGTTGTGGCAAGTCGAACCTGGTCGAAGCGCTGCGCTGGGCGATGGGCGAAACCTCGCACAAGTCGCTGCGCGCCGCCGACATGGACGCAGTGATCTTCGCCGGCTCCGGCAACCGCCCCGCGCGCAATCACGCCGAAGTGGCGATGACCATCGACAACTCCGATCGCTCCGCGCCGTCCGCCATGAACGATCAGGAAGTGCTGGAAATTTCCCGGCGGATCGAACGCGAAGCCGGTTCGGTCTATCGCATCAACGGCCGCGACGTGCGCGCGCGCGACGTGCAAATTCTATTCGCTGACGCCGCCACCGGCGCGCGCTCACCTGCCCTCGTCCACCAGGGCAAGATCGGCGAGATCATTCAGGCGCGTCCCGACCAGCGCCGTCGCGTACTTGAAGACGCTGCCGGTGTCGCCGGTCTGCATGCGCGCCGTCACGAAGCCGAACTGCGCCTCAAGGCGGCCGAGACCAATCTCACCCGCGTCGAGGACGTCATCGGTCAGCTGGCAAGCCAGATCGAGGGCCTGAAGAAGCAAGCGCGTCAGGCGATCCGCTATCGCGAAGTCGCCGCCAAGGTCCGCAAGGCCGAGGCGCTGCTGTTTCATCTGCGCTGGCTGCAGGCCAATACCGACGTCGCCGAAGCAGGCCAGACCCACGACCTGAATGTCCGCGAACAGGCCGAACGCACCCTTCAGCAGGCGGAAGCCGCACGCATCCAGGCAATCCGCGCCTCCGAGTTGCCCGGCCTGCGCGAGAACGAAGCGCGCGCCGCCGCCGGACTGCAGCGCCTGACCAATGCCCGCGAAATGCTCGACCGCGAGGAAGCGCGCGCCAGGGAGCGCGTCATCGAGCTCGACCGGCGTCTGACGCAATTCGCCGCCGACATCGAGCGCGAGCAGCGCCAGCTGTCCGATGCCGACGTCGCACTGGCGCGGCTGGAGGCCGAGGACAACGACCTCAAGGACGAAATCAAATCGCGCGTCGATAAGCGCAGCGGCGCCGATGAGCGCGTGGCGGAAGCCGAAGCCACACTCGCTGCGGCGGAACGGACCTTCTCCGAACTAACCACCGCGCTCGCCGACCTCACCGCCAAGCGCAACCAGTTCGAAGCCAACGTCCGCACCCACCGCGACCGTCTCGCGCGGATCGATCAGGACATCGTCAACGTCGAAGGCGAAGTCGAGAAGCTCGCCGCCGAGACCGGCGGACTTGGCGATCTCGAGATGCTGGTCGCCGCGATGGAAGCGGCAGCGGAAGCGTTGCTGATCTCCGAAGCCACGACCCAGGCCAGCGAAGCCGCGCATGTGAATGCCCGCGCCACGCTTGAGGCCTCGCGTGCGCCGCTTGCCGACGCTGAAAAGCGCGTGCAGCGGCTGGAAACCGAAGCCAAGACGATTTCGAAGATCGTCAACGGCGAAACCAAGAACCTGTGGCCGCCGATCATCGACGGCGTCAACGTCGCCAAGGGTTTCGAAAAGGCGCTGGGCGCTGCATTGGGCGATGATCTCGATGCACCGGTCGATCCGACCGCGCCGATGCGCTGGTCCAACCTCGGCGTGGGTGACGGCGATCCGTCGCTGCCCGAGGGCATCGAGGCGCTTGCAGCCCATGTCACCGCTCCGCCGGAACTGGCGCGGCGTCTGGCGCAGATCGGCGTCGTCAGCCGCGAGCGCGGCGCGCAGCTTGCCTCGCAACTGAAGACCGGCCAGCGGCTGGTCTCGCGCGAAGGCGACCTGTGGCGCTGGGACGGTTTCGTCGCGGCGGCTCATGCGCCGACCGGCGCGGCACGGCGGCTGGCCGAGCGCGCCCGCCTCATCGACATCGAATCCGAACTTGAGCAGGCGCGCGCCGATGCCGTCGCAAAGCGCCGGGCACTCGACAACGCCGACGCCGAACTCAAGGCCGCGTCCGCCGCCGAGAGCGCCGCGCGTGAAGCTGCGCGCTCCGCCCAGCGCGAAGCTAATGCGGCGCGCGAGCAGCATGCGAACGCCGAACGCGAGATCAATCGCCATGCCTCGCGCCGTTCCGCGCTGGACGAGCGGCGGACCCGCCTTGCCGCGGATCGCAGCGAGGCGCACGACGCGCACGAAGCTGCCGTCGGCGTTTTGAGCGAATTGCCCTCGAGCGGCGAGAACGAGGAAAAACTTACCACTGTGCGCGCCGACATGGACGGCCACCGCCGTCTCGCGGCGCAGGTTCGTGCCGAGGCGCAGGCGCTGGCGCGTGAAGCCGAACTCGCCGACCGGCGTGTGCAGGCGATTGTCGCCGAGCGCAACGAATGGCAGAACCGCAAGGAAAACGCCGCGTCGCAGATCGCCACGGTTGAGACCCGCATCGTCGACGTCAAGACCGAACGCGCCGAACTTGAAAATGCGCCCGAGGTGTTCGCCGAAAAGCGCAGCGCGCTGATCAGCGAGATCGAATACGCCGAAGCCGAACGCCGCACCGCCGCCGATGCACTGGCCTCCTCCGAAACCGCGATGGCGGAAACCGATCGCGTCGCCCGCGCCACGCTCGATGCCCTGTCCGCTTCGCGCGAAGCCTGCGCTCGTTCCGAAGAGCGGATGGAGGGTACCCGCCGCCGGCTCGACGACATCGAGCGCGAAATCCGCGACATGTTAGAGGTCGAGCCACAGGGCGTCGCCGAGCTGGCCGAGATCACGCCGGAGACCGAGCTTCCGGCCGTGACCGACATCGAAACCGACCTGGAAAAGCTGCGCCGCGACCGCGAGCGTCTCGGCGCCGTCAACCTGCGCGCCGAGGAAGAACTGCGCGAAGTGGAGGCTCAGCACCTGACCCTCACCACCGAGCGCGACGATCTGGTGGAAGCGATCAAGAAGCTGCGCACCGGCATCCAGAGCCTCAACAAGGAAGCCCGCGAACGCCTGCTGACCTCGTTCGAGACGGTCAACACCCACTTCAAGCGGCTGTTTTCCGAACTGTTCGGCGGCGGCCAGGCGGAACTGACCCTGATCGAGAGCGACGATCCGCTCGAGGCGGGCCTGGAAATCATCGCCAAGCCGCCTGGCAAGAAGCCGCAGACGCTGTCGCTGCTTTCCGGCGGCGAGCAGGCACTGACCGCGCTGGCGCTGATCTTCGCGGTGTTCCTCACCAATCCTTCACCGATCTGCGTACTGGACGAAGTCGATGCGCCGCTGGACGACCACAACGTCGAGCGGTTCTGCAACCTGCTGCATGAGATGACCTCGTCCACCGAGACGCGCTTCATCATCATCACCCACAACCCGATCACCATGGCGCGCATGAACCGGCTGTTCGGCGTCACCATGGCGGAGCGTGGCGTGTCGCAGCTGGTGTCGGTCGATCTCGACGGCGCGATGAAGGTTCTCGACCAGAACGTGGCGTGATCTGCTCCGCTCTTCGCTGACGAGTGAAACCCGTCACATCACGATGTCGTCCCCGCGAAAGCGGGGACCCATAACCACCGGCTGGTCAATTTGACAAGATCGCCGGAAGGCTTCGTTGCAACAAGCAAGACTCAGGGATTATGGGTCCCCGCTTTCGCGGGGACGACGTAATATGCTCGCCATGATCGCCCCCAACCTCCCAGCCGAACTGAAAGCCGCGTTGGCCCGCAAGGCCGAAGGCCTGTCGCGCAACGACGCCGCGCAGCGCGCGGACGCCATCTCGCGCACCTATCGCGATGGCGGCGGCTCCGGCGGCATCCGGACCGGCGCGGACGCGCTCGCCTATGCGCTGGCGCGGATGCCGGCGACCTACGCGGCGGTCGCCGCGAGCCTAAACGCGCTGGCAGAGGTCAACCCGGATTTCGGCCCCACAAGCCTGCTCGATATCGGCGCCGGTCCGGGAACGGCGACATGGGCTGCGAGCGAAGCCTTTGCGTCCATTAAGACCTTCACGCTGCTGGACGCCAATGCGGCGCTGCGCGATCTCGCGACTGAGCTGGCGCAGTCACACCCGCGGTTCAATACGATGCGCTACGACTCCGGTGACGCACGCAAGGCGCTTGCAGAAGCTCCCGAGGCGGACTTCGTTGTCGCAAGCTACGTGATCAACGAGTTGAGCGAGAACGAACGCGCAGCGTTGGCCGACGCCATGTGGGAGAAGACACTCCACACGTTGCTGGTGGTCGAACCCGGCACCCCGGCGGGCTATGCGCGCATCATCAATCTGCGTGCGCGGCTGATCGCCAAGGGCGCGCATGTGATCGCCCCCTGCCCGCACGACGCAGCATGTCCGCTGACCAACCCTGACTGGTGCCATTTCACGCAGCGACTGCAGCGATCGCGCGCGCATAAACACCTCAAAGGCGCGGACCTTCCCTACGAGGATGAAAAATTCAGCTATGTCGTCCTGTCGCGCACGGCGCCGTCGCAAATGTCCGTACGCGTGCTGGCGCAACCGCTGGTGACCAAGATCGCGGTGACCGCAAAAATCTGCGCGCCGGACGGACTGAAAACCGCAAGCGTCCCGCATCGGGACAAGGCTGCGTACAAGCGCGCGAAGAAGTGGGATTGGGGCGACGCAGTTTTTTCCGCTGGGAATAACGGACCGGAATAATTTCGCCACGCCGGAGTTTGTCCTGATGACGCGTTCGCGTCCGACGCAAAATTCATCAGGAGTAAAACTGCGATGTCCAAAACATTCGCCGCGATTGCGGCTGCGACTCTCATGCTCGCGTCAACCGGTGCCTTCGCGCAGGCCGCCAAGGTCGCCGATACTCCGGCAGGCAAGACCTATGTCGATACCAAGGGCATGACGCTCTATACGTTCGACAAGGACGCTGGCGGCAAGTCGGCCTGCAACGGTCCCTGCGCCACCAACTGGCCGCCGCTGATGGCTGCCGCAGATGCCAAGGCCTCCGGCGACTGGACTATCGTCACCCGCGACGACGGCAGCAAGATGTGGGCCTACAAGGGCAAGCCGCTTTACACCTTCGCGAAGGACACCAAGCCCGGCGACACCACCGGCGACGGATTCCTCAACGGCGCATGGCACATGGCCAAGCCCTGATCGGCTTTCGCATTCCGTCATGCCCGCCACAAGCGCGGGCATGACGAACGAGAGATCGAGACTGTTAAATTGTCTGCAAGGCCTTGAACCATCCCTCCTTGAAGGCGACCAATGAGGACCACTCCGCCGCGCGGCCCCTGCCGCGCGGGCGGTTTTTGGTCTAGGGTGCGCCATTCGTTGTCCTCAAGGAGTTTTCCCTCATGTCGTCCGGCTGGATTTTACTCGGTGTCATCGTCGTCATCGCGCTGTTCGTGTTCGGCGCCTACAACCGCCTCGTCGCGCTGGCACAGCGGGTCAGCCAGGCGTTCGCCGACATCGACGTGCAGCTCAAGCAGCGCCACGACCTGATTCCGAACCTCGTCGAGACCGTAAAAGGCTACGCAACCCACGAACGCGGCACGCTGGAAGACGTGGTGAAGGCGCGTAACGCAGCGATGTCCGCGCAGGGGCCGGCGCAGGTGTCCGCCACGGAAGGCCAGCTCAGCGCTGCGCTCGGCCGGCTGATCGCGCTCTCAGAGGCCTATCCGGACCTGAAGGCCAACACCAACTTCCAGCAGTTGCAGACCGAGCTGTCCGACATCGAGAACAAGATTGCCGCCAGCCGCCGCTTCTTCAACAACGCGGTTCAGGAATACAACACCGGCATCCAGCAGTTGCCGGCCGCCCTGTTTGCCGGCGCGCTTGGATTCACCAAGAAGGATTTCTTCGACCTCGGCGAAGCGCGCGGTCAGCTCGAACAGGCGCCCTCGGTCAAGTTCTGAGATCCATTTGATGGCGACGATTCCGTCATTGCGAGCGAAGCGAAGCAATCCAGAGCTACGAAGAAGCTGGATTGCGTCGTCGCTACGCTCCTCGCAATGACGATCTTATAGGACAGCCCGCATCATGGCCGCGTACGGTCTCTACACGCACATCGCATCGAACAAGTTTCGTTCGATGCTGCTGCTTGGCGGCCTGTTCCTGCTCGTCTACGTGATGGTGTTCGCCGGCGCGCTGCTGGCGGAAGTGGCACTCAACAGCAACCGTCCGTTCGAGGCCTATATCACTCTTGCAGCGTATGATCTCGTCAAGGCGTTTCCCTTTGCGACCATCGGGGCTGCCGTCTGGATCGTGATCGCCTATTTCTTTCACCAGAACATCATCGATGCGGTGACGGGCGGGCATGACGTGACGCGGCAGGAGCAGCCGCGGCTCTACAATCTGCTCGAAAATCTCTGCATCTCGCGCGGCATTCCGATGCCGAAGCTCAAGATCGTCGACAGCCCGGCGCTCAACGCCTTCGCCACGGGGCTCAACCGCAGCCAATATGCGATCAGCGTCACCACGGGCCTGATGAAGGCGCTCAACGACCGGGAAATGGAAGCCGTCCTCGGCCACGAGCTGACGCATATCCGCAACGGCGACGTGCAGTTGCTTGTGATCGCTGTCGTCATCGCCGGCGTGATCGGCTTTTTCGCGGAACTGTTTTTCCGCATCTTTTTCAACTCAGGTGCCCGCTACAGCGGCGGTGGACGGTCGTCATCGTCCGACGGCGACAAGAAGGGCGGTGGCGCCTTCGCCATCGTGGTGCTGGCGATCGCCCTGATCGGCGTTGCCTGGGGCCTGTCGCTGGTGGTGCGCTTTGCCCTGTCGCGGTCGCGCGAGTTGCTGGCGGATGCGGGTTCCGTCGAACTCACCAAGGACCCGGACGCCATGATATCGGCACTGCGCAAGATCGAGGGGCGCGGCGAGCTGCCTGGCGCGACCTCCGCGGTGATGGAAATGTGCATCGACAATCCGCGCGAGGGCTTCGCCGACCTGTTCGCGACCCATCCCTCGGTCGATTCCCGCGTCAAGGCACTGGTGAAATATGCGGGCGGCCATGATCCCGGCCCGATGCCGCTGCCGGATGGCGACGCCGAAACCGGCGATAGTGCGCCCCAATCCGGGGATACCGCGCCCGATGCGCGGCGAGAGCCTCCACAACCCGGACCATGGGGCAGTTCCCCACAGCCGACGCCGTCTCCGGCGGGCTCGATTCTCGGTCCCTGGGGCCGCCCTTGACCTTCGGCATTAACGAAGCCGTTGTTTATTAAGCATAACAGCGTCGTCAAGAATTGAATTATCCCTCGATTCTGCCATGTTCCGGCGGAAAGCAAGCTAAGCTCCCGTCGTCAGGCGGATGTGTTTAGCGCGTAAAGGGGTCTTATGGCGAAACCGGCAGTGATCGTAGTGGGCGCGGACAAGGGTGGGGTCGGCAAGACCACCGTTTCGCGCACCGTTCTCGACTATTTCAGCGCAAACAACATCCCAACCCGCGCCTTCGATACCGAGTCGCCGCGCGGCACGCTGATGCGCTTTCATCCCGACATCACCGAGATCGTCGACGTCACCTCGACGTCCGACCAGATGAAGATCTTCGATACGCTGAATTCGTCGGGCACCAGCGTCACCGTCATCGACGTCCGCGCAGGACTTTTGTCCCCCACTCTCGCGGCGCTCCGCGACATCGGATTCCTCGATGCCGCCCGCTCCGGCCAGATCACCTTTGCCGTGTTCCACATCCTCGGCCCGTCGATCGCCTCGCTCGACGAAATCGCCGAGACTGCAAACTTCATGGACGGCGCGAAGTACTTCCTGGTGAAGAACTTCATCAACAACACCAGTTTCTTCGAGTGGGATCAGGCGACCTACAATTCCTATTTCCACCGCATCAAGAACGCGACCGAGATCACGATTCCGAAGCTGAACGAAATGGCCTACGAGCAGGTCGAAGTCGCATCGGTGCCGTTCCTCAAGTTCGTCGCCAACAAGGGCACGAAGGACGAGCCCGCGAACTACTCGTTCGTGCTGCGCGGCTATGTTCGTCACTGGCTGGGCAATGTGTGGGGCGAATTCGACCGCATCAAGCTGACCGAAATCGTCGGCTCGAAGGACAAATCCAACACGTCGCGCGCGCCGACAAGCGAGATCTGACGTCGGATTCAGGACACCAGCCGGACATCGCGCCGATGCGCCGCACGCCTGTCTATATCGTCTGCTCGCCCCGCCCCGCGGTGGGCAAGACGCTGATCGCACGGGCGTTGACCGAGTTCCTCGTGCTTCAGCGCGGCGCGGTGACCGCTTTCGATATCAATCTGCGCGAGCCGTCGCTGCTGAACTATCTCCCAGGCGTCACCGAGACCGCGCTGATCAGCGATACGTTCGGGCAGATGGCGCTGATGGACCGCCTCATCGTCAATGACGGCGTGCCTAAGGTCATCGATCTCGGTTTTCACGCCTTCGACGATTTTTTCAAGATCATCGCGGAAATCGGCTTCATGAAGGAAGCGGACCGGCGCGGTGTCGATCCGATCGTCCTGTTCGTCCCCGATCGCGACCGGGCTTCCAGCGTCGCATGGACGATGCTGCGCGAGACGTTTCCGAACGCCGCCATCGTCCCGGTCGAGAACGAGCACGTGCTGTGGGGACCATTGCCGAGAGAGTTCGCCCGCGTGCGGCCGTTCAAGGTCGCAGCATTGCCCGCGTTCCTCAAGTCGATCATCGGCCGGCTGAACTTCTCGTTCTCGCACTACCTGCGCACCAACAAGGATCAGTCCTCAGAACTGCATCAATGGGTGCGCACCAACTACACACGCTTCCGCGAGCTGGAGCTGAACCTGATCCTGCACAAGCTGGCTGATCAGTAATAAATGCTTCCGGGGGCGCCGCCGCCCGCCGCAATCGCATCGCCATTGATGGCAATCGACTTTGGCGACGCCAGAAACGCGACGATGTGGCCGATCTCCTCGGCCGTCACCAGACGGCGGATCGTATTGAGATCGTTCATCGCCTTCTCAACTTCGGCTTCCGTCTTGTTCGTGAGCCCTGCGCGCCACGCGATCACGCCCGGCGTTTTCTCGGTCCGCGTGAGACCTGGATGAACGCAGGTGACGTTGATACCGCGCGGTCCCAGTTCATCGGCGAGATTCTTGGTCAGCGCAGCCACGCCGACATTTCGGATACTGCCAATCGTGACGCCGGTCTGACGCGCCCCTAACCCGCTGATGTTGATGATGCGGCCCCAGCCCTGCTCAGTCATCAGCGGCGCGACCTCGCGGGCCATGCGCAGATAGCCCATGACCTTGACGTTGACGTCGCTCCAGAACATCTCGTCGGTGATCTCGCTCAGCGACGGCGGCTTCGCCTGCCCGCTCGGCTGCGCCGCGCTGTTCACCAGCACATCGATCCGGCCGAAGTCCGAACGGATCGCGGCGACGGCGGCGCGAACCGCCTCGTCCTTGCCAGTGTCGCCCGCGTAGGCACGCACCGTGCGGCCCGTCTCACTTGAAATTTCCGAGGCTGTCGCCTTCGCTGCTTCCAGATCGCGCCCGACAATCGCGACGTCCATGCCCTCACCCGCGAGCGCGCGCGCAATCGCCTTGCCGATCCCGCGCGTGCCGCCGGTGACGACTGCGATTTTACCAGTGAGCTGAAGGTCCATCTGCCGCCCTCTATATTTTTAAGAGCTTCTTACGGCTAACCGGATTCCACTTAGCCGAGAACGCTCTAGTCACCGTCGAATGTCATCAGCGTTCGCACTGGCACATCCATCGCGCGCAGCTTCGCCGCGCCGCCGAGTCCCGGCAGGTCGATGATAAAGCACGCCGCAACCACTTGGGCACCGATCTGGCGCAGCAGCTTGACCGCACCCTCTGCTGTTCCGCCAGTTGCGATCAGATCGTCGATCAGGATGACGCGTTCGCCGGGCTTGATGGCGTCGGCATGCATTTCCATCTCATCGAGGCCGTATTCCAGCGAATAGGCAATCCGGACTGTCGTATGCGGCAGCTTGCCCTTCTTGCGGATCGGTACGAATCCCGCCGAAACCTGATGCGCCACCGCACCGCCGAGAATAAAGCCGCGTGCTTCCATGCCGGCGACCTTGTCGATCTTGGAGCCAGCCCAGGGCTGCACCAGTTCGTCGACCGCGCGGCGGAACGCCCAGGCATTGCCGAGCAGCGTGGTGATGTCGCGGAACACAATGCCGGGCTTCGGATAGTCCGGAATGGCGCGGACGGTGGCTTTCAAATCGTCTTCGAGAGTCATATGGCGTCTTTCAAAACACGGATGTTCAAGCGTTGTTGGATCGGCCGAGCCTGAATGCATTCTCCACGATCCGCAGTCCCACGTTGCCTTCCAGCGACATCAGCGACTCGGGATGAAACTGCACGCCGCCGACCGGCAGCGTCTTGTGCTCGATCGCCATGGCGATGCCGTCCTCGGTGCTGGCAGTGACCTCCAGCACGTCCGGCATGCCGTCGCGCTCCACATAGAGCGAATGGTAGCGTCCGATCACAACCTCGTTCGGCAGGTTGCCCATCAGCGTGCCGCCGCGCACCTGAACGCGCGAGGGGCGGCCATGTGCGGGCGTGGACAATTGCCCGAGCTTGCCGCCGAAATACTCGCCGATGGCCTGCACGCCGAGACAGACGCCGAACACCGGCAGGTTCTTTTCCAGCGCTGCGCCAATGAATTTCGAGATGCCGAAATCCTCCGGACGGCCGGGGCCAGGCGACAGCACCAGAAGGTCGTAGTTTTCCTTACTTAGCATATCGAGCGCGTGGTTGTGCCGTGTGACGCTGACCGTCGCGCCGACCTGACGGAAGTAATCCGCCAGCATATGAACGAACGAGTCTTCGTGATCGATCAGCAGCACTCTCTTGCCGGAGCCGGTGGCGTCCGGCGCGAACGCCGACAACGGCTTCGCCGGATCACCGCGCAGCGCCTGAAACAATGCCGCAGCCTTGGTCTGGCATTCCTTCTCTTCCGCGACGGGATCGCTATCGAACAGAAGCGTCGCGCCGACGCGCACTTCGGCCAGACCGTCCTTCATGCGGATGGTGCGGATAGTGAGACCCGTGTTGATGCTTCCGTCGAAGCCGAGAAAGCCGAGCGCGCCGGCATACCAGCGCCGCGACGAGCGTTCATGGTCCTCGACAAATTGCATCGCCCACAGCTTCGGCGCACCGGTCACAGTGACCGCCCAGGCGTGAGTCAGGAAACCGTCCAGCGCATCGAAGCCCGGACGCAGCATGCCCTCGACATGATCGACGGTGTGGAACAGCTTCGAGTAGGTCTCGATCTGCCGCCGCGCCAGAACCTTGATCGTGCCCGGCTCGCAGACCCGCGCCTTGTCGTTGCGGTCGACGTCGGTGCACATGTTGAGTTCGTATTCGTCCTTCTCCGAATTCAGCAGTTGCCGGATCTGCTCGGCGTCGCCGATCGCATCGACGCCGCGCGCGATGGTGCCGGAGATCGGGCAAGTCTCGATCCGCTTGCCGTCGGAGCGCACGAACATTTCCGGCGACGCCGCCACCAGAAATTCGCCGTCGCCAAGATTGATCAGTGCGCCGTAAGGCGACGGATTGATCTTGCACAGGCGCTGGAACACTTCGGCGGGCGTGCGCTCGCACTGTTCGGCGAACAATTGGCCCGGCACCGCTTCGAACAGGTCACCGCGCGCGAAGGCCTGACGCGCGGTCTCGACGGTCGCCTGATAGACGCCGGGCGCGTGGTCGGCAAAGCCTTCCCGCTTTGTCTTGGCGTAAACGCTTTGAGGCGTTTCGCGGTCGAGCCCCTTGGTGGACTCGCCGTTCCACGCGAATTCATAACTCAGGATCACGCCGCGTCCGGTGGCGCGGTCATAGGCCAGGATGCGGTCGGGAATGTAGAGAACGATATCGCGCTGATCTTTCTCACGCGCACGCTTCTGCTTCAGGTCTTCGAACTGGAATACGAGATCATAGGCGAAAGCGCCGAACAGCCCGAGCAGTCCGTCGCTCGGAGAATTGAACGCCGCGATGATATCGCGCACCAGCGACACCATCGACGCGCGCCGCGTGCGCTGGTCCTCGTCAACCGGCGCGTCGCCGCGAACGATGTGGCCCGCAAGGCGCGTCGCGCTCTTCTGCGTGATGACGGCGCAAGGCTCTTTCAGGGTCTCGGCGAGAAACGCCACCAGCACCTTGCCGCGCGCGTTCAGCGCTTCGATAAAGAAGTCCGTCCCTGTGGATTCCAGCCGCAGCGGCGGATCGGAAAAGCCGAGGTCGAAGCTCTCGTAACGGCCCGGCACCGTGGTGCCCGACGACAGCACCACGCCGCGGCGGGTATCGAGCTGCTCGATCAGCTGGTCAAGCGCCGTGCCGCCAGTGAAATGCTCGACGGAACGGGCCACATCGAGGCCGCGGGCGGTCCGGTATTCGCTCTGCGCGGGAAGCGCGAAAACTGTCCTGTTCATCTGGTCCTCTTACGAGACTTGCTGGAGGAACGCCACACAGGACAAACGAAAAAAGGCCGTCGCTCTGCGATGACGGCCTCGACGATTGTTCATGAAATAAATCGCACCGGCCACCTTTAGAAGGTGCGCCACCAGAGACGGGTCGGGCTGGACAGGGTGCTCATGGCGGGCAAAACATCATTGCTCGGGGGCGATGTCAAGGGGAGCGAATGCAGGTCCCTCCCCACGTCGTCCCGGCAAAGGCGCTTCTTTCTTCCCTCTCCCCTTGTGGGAGGGAAGAAAAAGCCGCGCTCCCTCGGACGGGTTCAGTTTTCAAATAGCCACTTCGATTGACGCACGCGCCATCGTTCTCGCGCCACGCGCGAGGTGCACTTTTAGCTCTGCCCCTCAATGCGCGCGCGAGGCTTGCCTCGTTCGCGCCCCTTAAAAGGTGAGGGGCATGGAGCGCCGCAAGGCGCACCTTGTCTTTGTTTCGCTTCCGGCACCGCTTGCGACACGATGAACCTCCGGAAGCGCATCGCCTTGCGGCGCTCCATTGCGGCGATTTTGGGCGAGAGGACCGTACTTCCGGGTGAGGACGGGGGAGCTAATCGACCCCTGATCCGGCCGGCTTTCGCCGCCTTCATCCACACCGCGTCCAGCCGCGAACGGCAGAGCCACGTAGTTGGCCCGGACGGTGACCCCAGCCTCCCGGACA
>JAUSAX010000024.1 GCA_030652315.1 Afipia sp.
CGTTCGCGGCTGGACGCGGGCAGGATGAACGCGGCGAAAGCCGCTGGATCGGAGCGTGAAAGCGCTTGTCCTGTCCCGGAAGTACGGTCCCCTCGCCCAAAATCGCCGCAATGGAGCGCCGCAAGGCGATGCGCTTCCGGACACATCATCGCCTCGCACGCGGTGCCGGAAGCGAAACAAGACAAGGTGCGCCTCGCGGCGCTCCATGCCCCTCGTTTTAGGGCAAGTTTCAAGGATCAACTCGCGCATGGCGCGAGAGCAATGACGCGTGGCTGAACGGAAGTGGCTGTTTGAAAATCGAATCGGATTCACGACGACGCGGGATTCTTCAACACCCACAATCGTCATCACCGGGCTTGACCCGGTGATCCATCATCTTCTCAAGAAAAGATGGATGGCCGGGTCAAGCCCGGCCATGACAAACTGAGAATGGCGCGCGGTACGTGCCACACATTCAATCGTCGTCCCCGCCTGCGCAGGGACGACCGGGGAGGAATCGCTCAAAACCTCAGCAAGACCCCCAAACAAAAACGGCCAGCTTGCGCCGGCCGTTTTGAAATTCATCTGAACGCGCGATCAGACCGCAGCGGTGATCCACTGCTGCAGCTTGGCCTTCGGCGCCGCGCCGACCTGGCGCGAGGCCCTCTCGCCGCCCTTGAAGATCATCAGGGTGGGGATCGACATCACGCCATACTTCGACGCGGTCTTCGGGCTCTCATCGACGTTCAGCTTCACGATCTTGACCTTGTCGCCCATGACGCCGGCGATCTCGTCAAGCGCGGGTGCGATCATGCGGCACGGGCCGCACCATTCCGCCCAGAAATCGACCACGACCGGGCCGTCTGCCTTGAGAACTTCCGCATCAAAATCGTTGTCCGAAACCTTACCCACACTCATGTGATCTGCCTCATTGTATGAAAGGCGCGGGGTCTGTTTGAGAGAATCGCGCGCAAGAAACGTAGGCCCAACCTATGAATGCCCCCCTGCGGGGTCAAGGCTGGTCACCGCGACGTGTTCCATCGGCCGCGGTCCGCTCCGCGCCGGGAATGGGCTCCGATTCAAGGGGTTAGCTCTCACCCGCCACTCATGGCGGGCGCGGGCAGGTCTCAGGAAACCAGCGATTGCAGCTCTGCGTCCAGCGCGGAGGCGGGAATTTCCATCATGGCGGCGGTTTCTGTCCACAGCAGTGCACAGCGCACCTCCCGGCCGGGGTAAAGCCGCTGCAGCACGTCACGATAAAGCGCGAGCTGCCGCACATAGGCCTGCGGGGCGTCGGCGGCCGAGCGCGGCGGCGCGTGATTGGTCTTGTAGTCGACGATCAGGACATCGCTCGTTGTCACCACCAGCCGGTCGATCTGGCCCGACACCAGCGCGGGCGGGCGTCCGCGCCGCGCCACGCGTCCGGCGATCGAGACTTCAGCGCGGCTGCCTTGCGCGAACAGCGGCGCGAAGGCGGGCGTCTCGATCAGCGCGATCACTTGCTGCGCGAGTGCGGCGCGTTCGTCGTCTGTGAACAGCTGCTTGGCGTTGCGCTGAAGGAAATCGCGCGCGGCTCCCTCGCGCCGTTCGATGGCAACATCGGGGAGCGACTGCAGCAGGCGATGGATCAGCGTTCCGCGTTTGAGCGCGCGCTCGCGCGCGGTGCGGGATTCGTCAGTGACGATCGCGCGGCCTTCTGCGTCGGCCTCGGATGGATCGGAGGGACGCAGCAGAATGTCGGCGGGTGTTTCCCTGGACGCGGGCTTTTTCAGCCAGCCCGGGAATTGCGCGAGCGCGAGCATTTCCTGAACCGGCGCGGCGGTCTCTGCCGGAGGCTGGACATCCGCGAGACGCGCGTAGCGTTTCACCGGCCCGAATCCGGTTTCAACGATCTCGCATTGCAGACCGGACTCTGGGTCCGCAAGTCCCTTCTGGATGAGATCGTACCACGACAGCTGCCGCACGGATCTCATGTTGCCGGGGAGCACGCCGCCGACGATCAGGCGATCCGCCGCGCGCGTCATCGCGACATACAACAGCCGCCGATACTCATCTTCGGTGTCAGCTTTCATGGTGTCGCGCGCTGCCGCGACCACAGGAAGATCGTACGCCTTCTTGCCGGCCCACAGCACAACCGCCGGCGCGTTCGGTGCGGCGTTGCCTTGCGGCATGCGAATGAGATTCATTCGCTGGGTGTCCGCAGGCGAGGTGGTGGTATCGACAAGGAACACCACGGGCGCTTCAAGGCCCTTTGAGCCATGCACCGTCATGACGCGAACCTCGTCGCGCGCGATTTCCATGTCGCGCTTCACTTCGGTGTCGGCGGCGCGCAGCCACGCCATGAAGCCCTGCAACGAGGCCGGCGCTTTCCGCTCATAGGTCAGCGCCAGTTCGAGAAACTCATCGATGGCGTCGTCGGCCTCAGGCCCCAGCCGCTTGAGAATGCGTGCGCGGCCGCGGTCGCCGCCGAGCAGCCAGGCGTAGAACGAAAACGGCGGCTCCTGTGCAAACCGCTTCTCGTAGCTCTCCAGCCGGTTCAGTGCCGTCGCGATCTTGCTGTTGTCCGCCGCATGTGCGGTGAGCGCGTCGCGCAACGCGCCCTTGCGATGCGGTGCAAGGATCTGAAGATCGTCGTCGTCGAGACCGAGCAGCGGGCTTTTCAGCGCCACGGCGAGCGCGAGATCGTCGCGCGGCAGCAAGAGCGCATCGGCGAGGTTCATCAGGTCGATGACCGCAATGTGTTCGGTCAGCTTGAGCCGGTCGGCGCCGGCGACGGGAATGCCGGCATGCTTGAGCGCCTGAATGATGGCGTCGAAGGCGCGGCCGCGCCGCCGCACCAGCACCAGCATGTCGCCGTACCGCAACGGACGGCGCTTGTCGTGCGGGCCGGTCATGGCGCGCGCGGCGATCAGCGATTTGATTTCGTTCTGGACTCGCCGCGCCAGCCGCACCTCGGGGCTGGTCTCGGCAATGGAGTCGAACGCCGCGCGCCAGCCTTCGATGTCATCGCGCGTATCCGGCACCTCGATCTCCCACAGATCGACCAGCGCGGGAGCCGCGTCCTGCAGCGCCATGTGCGGCGGCATTCCGTCGAGGTCGGTGGTGATGCTTTTGTAGATCTCCGGTGTCTTGAACGTGCTCGCGACGGCCTGCAGCACGCCTTCACCGGAGCGGAACGAATAGGTGAACGACACCGGCACGAAGCGCACCCCGGCGGCTTCAAAACGATCTTTCATCTCGCGGCGGCGATGGTCGAACTCGCGTGGCGCGGCGCCCTGGAACGAGAAGATCGACTGCTTCTCGTCGCCGACCGCGAAAATCGTGCGCTTGACGCCGTCGCGTGCGCCTGCGCCCGAGGTGAATTCGGACGTGAGCCGCTCGATGATGTCCCATTGCCGCGGGCTGGTGTCCTGCGCCTCGTCGATCAGAACATGATCGATGCCGCGGTCGAGCTTGAAGTGTACCCAGCCGGACGACACGTTGGTCAGCATATCGTAGGTCTTGTCGATCAGGTCGTCGTAATCGAGCAGGCCGCGCTCCTGCTTTTCGCGCCGGTAGTTGTTGGCCGCGGCCGTGGCGATGACAAAAAGAGCCAGAGCGCGGTCGCGTTGCATGACCGCGCGTCGTTTCTCGCCCAGTTGAAGGACGCGCGCCTGCTCCGCATCCAGCCGCGCCGCCAGCGAGGGCTGCAGCTTGGCGAGCGCCTTGGTCATCAGGGTCTTGCGCGGTCCCGTGACGCCTTTCGCTTCCGTCAGAAAGATATCGAGGTAGGCCTCGATCTGAGTGCGGTCGGTAAGACCGTCAGCAATCCGGAAGCGCTCGGCCTGCGTGACATCGGCCGCACTGCCGCCATCGAGCGCCGCAGCCACCGCCTGCCATTCGCTGTTAGGCAGGTTCGGTCCATCGACAATCTCCCGCTCGACGTCTTCGATGCGCACATCGGCGCCGACTCCGAGGGCTTGCGTGACTTGCTTCAACGCAGCGTCAAAGCTGCCGGCGCTGTCTGACCATTTCATGAAATGATCGCGGCTCAGACAGGCCTCGCGCACTACGTCCTTGAAGGTCACGTCGGCGGCGGCGGACATTGCGATGTTGAGCGCCCGGCCAGCGGCGCTGTCGGGTGCACGGGCGGCTTCCAGCAGAACAGCGAGATTGGCGCGTTCCATCATCTCGTTCTGGTCGCGGTCGTCGAGCACCGCGAAGCGAGCCGGCACATTGGCTTCGAACGGAAACTGCTGAAGCAGCCGGGTGCAGAGTGCGTGAATGGTCTGCACCTTCAGCCCGCCCGGAGTTTCCAGCGCACCGGCAAACAGTTTGCGCGCCCGCAGACGCGCCTCTGCGGTGGCGGCGGGCGCGCCGATGGCGCGGATCGCCTCGTCAAGCTCCCGGTCGGGCAGCGTGACCCAGCGGCCCAGTGTTTCGAACACACGTTGCGCCATGTTGGCGGCGGCGGCCTTGGTAAAGGTGATGCAGAGAATTTTCTCCGGCGGGACGCCGGTGAGCAGCAACCGGATCACGCGGTTGACCAGCACATGGGTCTTGCCTGATCCGGCATTGGCCGCGACGAAGGCGGATGCATCGGGGTTCGATGCGCGGGCCTGCGCATCGCGCACGGCGTCCGGGATATTCCTGCGCGGAGAGCTCATTCCTCGTCGTCCCCCATGCCGCCGGCGGACCATTCCTTGATGCGTGCGAGATCGTCGTAGCGGCCGTAGAGATTTTCCCACATCGGGAGGACGACGGAGCGATACGGCGTGTCCTGATTCTCGAATTCGCGGATCAGGCCTTCGAGTTTTTGCAGGGCTTGGTCGGCCGCTTCATCTGGCGAGAGCGTGTCGTTCTTGTTGATTTTCAGTTCCAGAACGGTCGCCTTGCCCGGCGGATTGTTGCCGCTGAGCCGAACGTAAACGAGTTCACTGACCGATGCGCCGGCGGGCATATTGTCGAAACCGCCGCGGCGCAGGATCGCCGCTTCCAGTGTGAGCTGGGGTGACAGGCCAAGACGCACCTGCTTCGCGCTCGGCGGCTGGCCGGTCTTGTAATCGAGGATCGCGTAGCTGTTGCCGGTACGATACTCGATGCGGTCGGCGCGTGCGGAGAGCCTGAACGTGCGGCCGTTGTCCAGGCGGATTGGAATCTCGCCGCGAATTTCGGCATCGACTCGGATAACGTCCGTCCGCCGCCGGGCTTCCCAGCCGGCAAACCAGTCGGCGATGCGCAGGAATCGCGGCCACCACAGCGCGCGAGCCTCAGGGCGCTCCATCAGCGGCGCAAAGTGCGTGCTGCCGATTTCGCGCAAGGCGCCGGCCACATCGTCGGGAAGCCCGGTTGCGAAGCGGGCCGTAAATTCTCCCAGCGCTTCGTGGATGGCCGATCCGCGATCCGCTGCGGTCAATGGCATGTCCACCGGATCGAGCGGGGTCAACTTAAGAATGCGCTTGGCGTAGATTGTATAGGGATCGCGCAGCCAGTCCTCGATTTCGGTGACCGACATGCTGAGCGGACGAAGCGCGACATCCGGCTTCGGCTCCGGACGCGGCATCGGCGTCACAACGTCGGGCCGGTCGAGTTCACTGGCGTAGCGGACATAGGTGTTGCCCTTGTCCCTGACGCGTGCCCAACGATCTTTTCCCGCCACGGCTTCCATACGGTGCAGGAAGCGGGAGGCTACGGCAGGCGCGCCGCCGACTTTCGCCGCGCGCGACAGAATCACATCGCGGGTGCCGAGCAATTGCGCGAAGTCATGCGCCGACAGTCCGATACGCCGCTCGGGCAGGTCGAGGCCAAGCTGATGCCGCATCGGGCGGCTCAGCCACGGATCGACGCGCGGCGCCGGTGGCCACACGCCCTCGACGAGACCGCCGAGGATTACGCGGTCGCATTCGGTGAGGCGCGCTTCGAGCGGGCCATAGATGCGAAGCGAAGCCACCGATTGCGGCCGGCGCACGATGCGGTCGCCGAAGGCAGTCTGAAATACATCCGGATAGTCGCGAGGGGCGAGCGTCAGGCCGCTTGGCGCGGACTTCTCGTCGGCGGATACCCCGCAGGCCTGAAACAAATCATCGAAAGCGGTCGATAACGCGCTGCCATCGGAGTCCTCAAAAGCGAGAGGGGTGCCGTTGTCATCACCCGACAGGCGCTTGAGCGCATCGTAGTGACGCGCCGCATAGTCGATCAGGTCATGCGGCTTGCCCGGCCGCAGATCTTCAAGTGGCTTGAATGCCGCTGCAAGATCGGCAATCAGCGTCTGCACTGCATCGAGCGACACCTCATCGAGTTCCGCGCGCGGCTCGGAGCGGTGAATCGCGGACGGTTCCTTGCGCCGCAGTTTTCCGAGCTCGGCGCGGAAGCGCGCGAAATCCCGCGCCAGTCCCTCGCTGCCGGCGGCGGGCCGCGTGCCGCGCAGCAACGCCAGCTCGAGATCGCCGATGGCTTTGGTGAAAGCGCCTTGCGCCTGACCGAGCCGGAACAGCGGATGTTTCAGCAGCGCCAGCAAAGATGGAGGCGCAAGTTCCTCGGCGACGGTTTGTGCCGCGAGCCGCGCAAAGATGCCGGCCGATGTATCCATCAGGGAATCGCCGCCGGAATCGTCGAAGGCGAGATTCCAGCGGCCGAGCGACGCCATTACCCGGCGCGCCAGCGCGCGGTCGGGTGTGACCAGCGCAGCGGTGAGATTGTGTTCCCGCGCCTCGCGCATCGCCACTGCGATGGCCAGGGCCTCCATTTCGGGATTGGCGGCTTCGATCAGAGCCAGACCTTCGGTGCCGGACGCGATGTGTTGCGCGATCGCTTTATCGGCGAGTTGCGTGTGCCACTTTTCACTCGATGTCGCGGGGCGCATGGCCTCGGACGCCAGCACCTCGCGGCCGTGGGCTGCCGGCGCCGCGAGCGGCTCGACGTCCCTGCGCTTGATGCCGAACCGTGCGAGCAGTCCGTGCAACGCGAACTGAGGATGGCTCCACGCCGCCGGTGTCGCAAGAATGTCGCCGGCGTTGACGGCGCGGCCGATCGATTCCCACGCCGCGGCGTCGAGATCGGTGTCGAGGCCGGGCAGCACCACGGCGCCTTGCGGCAGTTGCGCGATTGCTTGCAGGAATTTCGCCGTGGCCGGCATCGATCCGGTGGAGCCTGCGGCGATCACTGGACCCCTTTGGTTCGCTGCGAGCCGCTTTGCTTCCGCGGCGATCAGCATGTCGCGCCGCGCGGCGGGTTCAATACGTTCGATCTGCGCGAGATAGGCGGGCCAGGTTTCCTTCGCAATCTTCAGGAACTTCAGTGTGTGCTGCCAGTAGATGTCGAGTTCGTCCGGCACGATGCCATCGAGCGCGTTCCAGCCGACACCGCGCGTCACCATGTCATCCATCAGCCGCGCCAGGTCGCTGGCCAGCGACAGCGTCGATGCTGGGCTGCCGACGACGAGCGATGCCGGTTGCAGTTTGGCCCAGGCGGCGACAAGCCGCGCCAGCGTCAGCCTGCGCTCGAGGTCGTCCAGCTTCGGCGGCAGGACGGACGCTTCAGGGCCGCCAAGCTCCCCGTCGTCGGAAAATTCCAGTTCATCCTCGTCGACGCTGCCCAGCGCAACGATGCGCGGCAGCACGACCGCGTCGGTTTGCAGCACATCGAGAAACACCTCGCGCGCCATGCGCCCGGCGCGCCGTGTCGGCAGATAAAGCGTGGCGTCCGCCAGCCGTTCGGGATTCGCGCGCGCGTCATATCCCGCGACGAGCCGGCCATCGACAAGCGCCGAGATCACCGTGCGAAGAAACGGCGCAGATGGGGGGACGTTGAAAACGCGCATGAAAGTTCCGATTCGGGGACCGGCATCATGGCATGTGAAGGGTGGGCGAGGGGAGTCTTGCGCGGGAGTCGATTTCGGGCGCGCTTAAGCCACGCTGGCGAGCAGGGCTTCTTCTGCGGCATGGACGGCGTCAGGCGTGCCGACATGCATCCAGAGGCCATCGAGGCGCAATCCGAACAGGCGCGCCTGTTCGTTGGCGGCGTCGAACATCTTTGTCAGGGAAAATTCCCCGGAGGGTGCATTCCTGAAGATCGCGGGCGACATGATGGCGGCGCCGGCATAGACGAATGGTACCACCTGATGCTCCTTGCGCTTGCGCAGGGCGCCATCGGTCAGCATCGCGTAATCGCCCGACCCGGCATAGCCGATGCTGTTCGCGGTCGGTGCCATCAGCAGCAGGATGTCCATCCGCTCCGGATCAAACGCGTCGGCAAGTCGAAGCAGATTGGGGTGCACGCCGTCGATCCACATCGTATCCGCGTTCAGATGATAGAACGGGGCGTCGCCGAGCAGCGGCAGCGCCTTCACCACGCCGCCTCCGGTGCCAAGAACCACATCGCGTTCGTCGGAAATCACGACGCGCGGCGACTGGCGGGTATTTACATGCTGCACAATCTGATCAGGGAGATAGTGCACATTGACCACCGCCGTGGTCACATCCGCTTCCGCGAGCCGGTCGAGCACATGATCGAGCAACGGCTTGCCGGCAACCGGCACCAGCGGTTTGGGCATCTTGTCCGTCAGCGGCCGCATGCGGGTGCCGAGACCGGCTGCGAGAACCATGGCTGAAACGGGTTTGGTAGGCATATTGATGTGCATCTCAACTGACCCGCGACGGCTTTGAGGCCGTTCGCGAAGACTGGCGGATGCCGAGCATAGCATCCGAATCGGCGCCGCGCGCCGGCGGCTCAGGCTGTAATGGCACTTTGTGACAGCGGTGCGACTGAGGGGCCGGCGATGAGTTTCACCGGCCTCAGCGTCAGATTTCCACAACCTGCGAGCCCGAGGGGCGGCGGGCAGGCTTCTTCTTCGCGTCGGGCTTCAGGAACCCCGCGCCAATCTGCTCGCCATTGACCCAGGCGAGTTCGCAGCGGCGGTAGGCCAGACCCGTCGAGGACAGCAGCAGGAAAAATTCTTTGAGGTTCAGTCCTTCGACGGAGCCTTCGACGGTCAGCTTTGCGCCGGTCTCGGAAATATCCTCAACCAGACAATTGCGCCGCCAGGTCCCGTCAATGCCCATCAGGTGAGCTGCAAAACCGCGCTCGAAAACCACGCGATCGCCCACACGTCGTTCAGCTGCCATAAAATGTCACTCCGCTCGCAATTTATCGATCGTCCGCGTTGCATCGCCGGGGCTGCGCTGCACAGTCGTCGGAACCCAAATTACCGGCTGGCTGGCTAACAACCGGTAAAGGCAACGCCGTCAAAACAGCCGCCTTGGTCAGGTCGCAGGCGGGGGGACGTGGGCGGTACACCATTCGCGGAATATTTCCAGCGACGGATGGGCGAGAGCGCGATTGAGGTATGTCCACACCCGCGGCTGATGCCGCAGGTATTGCGGCTTGCCGTCACGCCGGTTCAGGCGGGCAAAGGTGCCGAGCAGCCGTGTATTCCGTTGCGCGGACATGATCGCATACTGCTGGACGAAGGCGGCGGGATCGAAGGTCGGATCTGCGGCTCGCCGCTCCTTGGCGTAGCGGGTCAGCATCGCGATCTCGATGTTTTCGGGCACGTCGATCCGCGCATCCTGCAACAACGAGACCAGATCGTAGGCGGCGGGGCCTATCACCGCGTCCTGAAAATCGAGCAGGCCGACGCGCCCGATATCCCTGCGGTGCGCGAGCCAGATCAGATTGGGCGAATGGAAGTCGCGCAGCATCCATGTCTTCGGCGTATCCGCGAGCTTCGTAAACAGATCGCTCCAGATCAACAGGAAGTCCGCCTGCATGTTGCTGGTCAGCGTCACGCCTTTGTCGGGGAGATACCATTCCGGCATCAGGCCGACTTCGGTCATCATCGCGGCGTCGTCGAACGGCGGCACGGTATAGTCGAGGTGCGGCGCGAGCGGCAGCACGTCCGGCAGTTGTTCCTGATGGAAGGCCGCCAGCATATCCACCGCGGCCTGATAGCGCTCGGCGATGGGTTTCGGCGGATCGCCTTCGATGAAAAGATCGCCGCCGAAATCTTCCGTGATAAGGAAGCCGTCATCCAGATCGGCATGATGGATCGCCGGCGCGGAATAGCCCCGCTCGCGCAGTCCGTTGGCGATGGCGACGAACGGTCTGACGTCCTCGGCGAGATGGACCGCCTCGCTGTAGGATTTGCCGTCGTACAAGGCGGGTCCGTCGGGGCGGCGCGGCGAGTTCATCAGGATGGTCGATTGGTCGCCTTTGATGAGCCGCGCATAGGATCGCGTTGAAGCATCGCCGGGCATGCGCTGGCGTTTGGCCTCCAAGCTGCCTGCAAGTTCGAGAAAGCGCCGCAGCGCGGCCAGTCGCTCGACTTTCACGGTCAGCTTGCCGTATCCCGTGATTTCGGCGGCGCGCGCACCGGTGCCGAGTGACGGCCGATGGCTGAACGCGATGTCGATCCGGTCCGGCGGTAGCATCTGAGGTGCGCGCTCCGGCCATTCGATCAGCGCCACGGTGCCGTCCGGCAGCGGCGACAATCCGATTTCTTCCAGTTCGTCCGGATCGTTGACGCGATAGAGATCCGCATGCAGCAGCGGGAAGGACGGCAGATCGTAGGTCTGCGCCAGCGTGAACGTGGGGCTCGGCACTTCCAGATCGTCGTCCTGCGCGAGATATCGGATCAGCGCGCGCGCGGCGGCGGTTTTGCCGGCGCCGAGATCGCCTGACAGCGTGATGACGTCGCCCGCACTTAGCAGCAATGCGAGGTCTGCCATCAGATGACGTGTAGCGATCTCATTCGCCAGCGCGGCATGGAATGTTGAGGGATCGCTCATTCAGCAGCATTGCGAAAAGACTGATCGACGGGGAACTCGCAGGTCACCGTCGTGCCCTTGCCGACCACCGAGTCGACATGGACCTTGCCGCCGTGCAGTTCGACAAAGGATCGCACCAGCGACAGGCCAAGGCCTGCGCCGCGATGGCGCGATCCGTTGGCATGGCTTTCGAACCAGTCGAACACCTTGTCCTTGACGTCTTCCGGAATGCCGGGCCCGGAATCGGACACGGAAAACACCACGCTGGCGTTGCTGCGCCGCGCGCGCAGAGCCACCGCGCTGTTCGGCGGCGAGAAGCCGACGGCGTTGGCCAGCAGGTTATACAGCACCTGGACGATGCGGCGTTCGTCAGCCACGAAATCGCCGATGGCGGGATCGATGTGAACATCGAGCCGGATATTTTCGCGGGCGAGACGATCCTGGATGCCGGCGGTCGCCTCATCGACGGTCTTGCGCAAATCCACCGGCCCGAGATTGAGCTTCATCGCGCCGGCATCGATGGTGGCGAGATCGAGAATGTTGTTGCTGATGGCGAGCAGCGCATCGGTCGAGGTGGTGATGTAGCTCAGATACTCGCTCTGCTTCGGCGTCATCGGCCCGGTGGACGGATCGCCGAGGAAATGCGCGAAGCCGATGATCGACGTCAGCGGCGCGCGCAGCTCGTAGGACATGTGATGAACGAAGTCGATCTTCATCTGGTCGGCGGCTTCCAGCGCTTCGTTGCGCTCGCGCAGCGCACGCTCGACGTTCACGGTGTCGGTGACGTCCTGGAAGGTCAGCATGGTCGCGCCGTCAGGCAGCGGCATGGTGGTGCAGTCGATGACGCTGCCGTCCTTGCGCTCGAGCTTGAGCGGAACCGAAATGCGGTCGTCGATGCCGGTGATGGCGGCGCGCAGGGTCTGCCAGGTCGCGTCGTCGTCGAACAGCGGCCGGCACCACTGCTCGATGGCTTCGATGTGCGGCTGCTGCGCCAGCGCTTCCGGAGACAGCTTCCACATCCGCGCGAAGGGCGGATTGAACAGCTGTGCGCGGCCGTTGCTGCCGAACACGGCCACGGCTTCCGCCAGATTGTCCAGCGTTTCGCGCTGGACGCGGATCAGGCCGTCGTTCTGCCGTGCGAGCTTCAGGCTTTCGGTGACGTCATCGAACAGGTAGGTGACGCCGCCTTCCGGATTGGGCGCGGTGACGACGCTGAGCGCGCGGCCGTCCGGCAGATACCAGGTGTCCTTGGCGGGCTCGATGGCGCGGTAGGCCTCGAACAGCTTGTTCTTCCAGGCACGGAAGTCCGGCTGCTCGGGAATCTTGCGTGCGACACGGAGCTTGTCGAGCACACTGGAATCGTCAGGGTTATCGTCGAGGAATGCGCGGTCGAAATCCCAAAGCCGACGATAGGAATCGTTGTAGAACGTCAGCCGTCGGGACGCGTCGAACACGGCCACGCCGGACGAGAGCTGATCGAGCATGCGGCGATGGGCTTCCGCCATTCGCTCCAGCGCGGCGCGCAGGCTGGTGGCCTCGGTCGCATCGATGGCGACCCCGGCGCTGCCGCCCGCCACGTTGAGTGCGTGAATGTCGAAGATGCGGCGCTGACCGCCGGTCACAATCGGAACGCGTGCTTCGAAGGCCTTTCTGTCCGCGAGCGCCCGCGCCATGTTGGCGCGATCGTCGTGGTCCAGCAGTTCGAGATTGCGCTCGATGGCATCGGCGACCGAGGCTGCATCGGTTGCTTGCGCGTAGGCGGCATTGGCGAAGCTGAGCGCGCCGTTGCTGCGGCGAGCCCAGACCGGAAGCGGGGCAGCCTCGGCGAATGCGCGCAGCGCGCCGGTTTCTTCCAGCAGATGATTGTGCCGGATGTTGAGTTCGGCGAGTTCCATCCGCACCCCGGAAAGTTCGCGGATCCGGACGATGGCCTGCCCGCCGATGGCGCGACCCATCGCCTCAATGGTACGTCCGGCGGCTGTCGACAGATTGAGCTGAAAGCCTTCACCGGCCTCGCGCAGGTTGTCGATGGCGTGATCCATCGCAAGCGCCTGTTCCGGAAGCAGCCAGCTTCCGAAGGCGAGGAGCCGTTGCGGGTTGAACGGGTCAGCGCCTTGCGGCATCAGCATGGCCACGTCGCCGCTGATGTCGGGGCGGTCTTCGCCCGCCGCCCATGAGATCAGCACCTGCGGCTCGGCGAAGAGCAGCGCGCGAAAGCGATCCGCCTCGAGCTGCAGCGCCTGATTATCCGACAGCAAACGCGATTCGATGTGTGCGGCGCGCAGCCGGGTGCGCATCAGCAAGATCGCCGCGACTACGGAAAATCCGAGGACCGCAGCTGCGACGCTCAGCGCTGCAATTTCCTGCCGGTCGATGGCTGCGAGGAGCGTCAGCGCGTTCTGGAAGACATCGTCGCGCGCGAAAGCGGGCGCGATACCGAACAGGGCCGCCGCACCAAGGCCGACCGCGCCTCCGCGCACAATCGAAGTGCACGACAGCAAGGTCCGCCGCATCCCCTCGATCACGCCTGACATGATCTATCCCAACTGCCGCACACGAATCGAACGACAATATCCTCAACAGGAGTCGCCGGGTAAGAGTCCAGATCGTGAACGTGAATCGCGCTGCAAAATAATGACTGCGTGAGCGATTGTGCGGTGCGATTCGAGTCCTTTCGCGAGGATCGATCTATCGCCCGGTGGAACCAAACCCGCCGCTGCCGCGATCGGTGGGCGACAGCGATGCAACTGCTGCCAGATTTGCCTGTGTCACGGCGGCGATGACAAGCTGGGCGATGCGTTCCCCGCGCCGGATCGTGAATGGCTCGTCGCCATGATTGATCAAAAGCACTGAAACTTCGCCGCGATAATCGGCGTCTACCGTGCCAGGCGAATTGAGAACGGTGACACCGTGCTTGAGCGCGAGCCCGGAGCGCGGCCGCACCTGCGCTTCATGGCCGGGCGGCACCGCGATCATTAGCCCGGTTGGCACCAGCGCGCGCTGCCCCGGCTGCATCGTCAGCGGCTTGTCCTCGGGAACCGCCGCCAGAAGATCGAGGCCCGCGGCATGCGCGGTCTGATACACCGGCAGCGCGAGGCCTTCGGCGTGCGGCAGGCGCTGGATCTCGACGGTGATGGCAGTCGTCATGAATTCTGTTGTCCTATCGTGCGGGCGATTTTTGCGACGAGCGCGTCAGCGACTTCCTCTTTGGTCATCATCGGCCAGGAATCAACCGCAACCTCGGCTTTATCCCGCGTGAGAATGTGGACGGTGTTGCGGTCACCGCCCATCACGCCGGATGCGGGTGACACATCGTTGGCGACAATCCAGTCGCAGCCCTTGCGCTTGAGTTTTGAGGTCGCGTTGTCGATCAGATTTTGGGTTTCGGCGGCGAAACCGATCACGAGTTGTGGCCGGTTTTGCTGGTGTTTCGACACAGTCGCCAGAATATCGGGGTTCTCCACCAGTTGCAGGGGCGGCATCCCGCTCGCGGTCTTCTTGATCTTCTGCTCGCCGGCATTGGCGACGCGCCAGTCGGCGACGGCGGCGGCGAAGATCGCAATGTCCACCGGCAATGCGACTTCCACTTGCGCAAGCATGTCGCGCGCGGATTCCACTCGGATGACGCGAACGCCGGCGGGATCGTCCAGATCGACCGGGCCTGAAATGAGCGTCACCTCTGCACCGGCTTCAGCGGCGGACGCGGCGATGGCAAAACCCTGCTTGCCGGAGGATCGGTTGGCGATATAGCGCACCGGATCAATCGGCTCGTGGGTCGGGCCTGCCGTGATGAGAATCTTTTTCCCCGCAAGCGGCCCAGTGTGCGGCGGGTGCAGCATCGCTTCGGCGGCGATGGCAATTTCGGTAGGTTCCGACATGCGGCCGACGCCAGCCTCGTTGGCTTCGGCCATCTCGCCGGAATTCGGGCCAATGAAGCTGACGCCGTCGCGCGCGAGCTGCGCGACGTTGCGCTTGGTCGCGGCATTGGCCCACATCAGCGGGTTCATCGCAGGCGCCACCAGCACCGGGCGGTTGGTTGCGAGCAGGATCGCGGTGGCAAGATCATCGGCCTGGCCCTGCGCCATCTTAGCCATCAGGTCGGCGGTGGCGGGGGCAACGATAATCAGGTCGGTATCGCGGGCAAGGCGGATATGGCCGGCGTCGAACTCGCTCTGGGCATCGAACAAATCCGTGTAGCAGCGCTCGTCGGCCAGCGCCCCGGCGGTAAGAGGGGTCACGAATTGCTGCGCGGCGCGCGTCATCACGCAGCGGACATGGATGCCGCGCTCCTTCAGCCGGCGGATCAGGTCGAGCGCCTTGTAGGCGGCGATGCCGCCGCCGATGATCAGCGTCACCCGGGGAAGATCCGCGGCGGACGCGGCGCGGGCCCGGTGCGATTGGGGCTGGCTTCGCGCGGGGCCTGATGGAGCTTTAATGTCCTGAGGCTCGGCTGCCTCGCGCAGGATCATCCGGACCTCGTCCTCGACCGAGCGGCCGGCCTTGGCGGCGCGCAGCCGGAGGCTGGCTTTGAGGGCTTCATCGAGTTTGCGGACGGTCAGGCTGGCCATGACATGCTCCTAAACGAGCATCATTCATAGCAAATGATAGCATTGCAATCAAATCATGACTGCAATGCTATCATCTTAGCGAATGGACCAGAGAATCCCGATAAACGTCAGTGCAATCACCCACAGCGCCGCCGTCTGCCAGCGGGTGCGTTTCGCCTCGGCCTTGCCGATGGCGGCGACGGTCTCGGGCGACAGCACCAGCCCCTCGCGGGTCATCTGGTCGAACTGGTTCAGCACTGCGATCGATCGCGCGGCAATCGCCGGCAGCCCGGCCAGCACCTTGCCGAGGTCACCGGCGCCGTGCACCACGCCCTCGATCTGGCCGAGCGGGCCGAGATTGCGCGCGATCCATTCGCGCACCACAGGATCGGCGGTGGTCCAGATGTCGAGCTTGGGGTCGAAGCCCCGCGCCACGCCTTCCACCACCACCATGGTCTTTTGCAGCATGATCAACTCGGGCCGCGTGCGCATGTCGAACAGGCCGGTGACTTCGAGCAGCAGCGACAGCAGTTTCGCCATCGAGATTTCGTCGGCGGCGCGGTTGTGGATCGGCTCGCCTATGGCGCGGATGGCCTGTGCGAAATTCTCCACCGAGTGATGCGCGGGAACGTAACCCGCCTCGAAATGCACTTCGGCGACGCGGTGATAGTCGCGGGTGATGAATCCCAGAAGAATTTCGGCAAGGAAGCGGCGCTCCTTCAGGCCGAGCCGCCCCATGATGCCGAAATCGACTGCGACCAGCCGCCCGGTGTCGTCGACGAACAGGTTGCCGGGGTGCATGTCTGCGTGGAAGAAGCCGTCGCGCAACGCGTGACGCAGAAAGTTCTGGATCACCTTGCGGCCGAGATCCGGCAGGTCGATCTGCGCGGCTTCAAGTTTGGCGCGATCGTTCAGCGCGATGCCGTCGATCCATTCCATGGTCAGCACGTGGTGGCTGGTGCGGTCCCAATCGACCGAGGGCACGCGAAAATCATGATCGTCGCGGGTGTTCTCCGCCATCTCGGACAGAGCGGCGGCTTCCAGCCGCAGATCCATTTCCATTGCAACCGACCGCGACAAGGTATCGACGATCTCTACCGGACGCAGCCGCCGCGCTTCAGAGGAAATCGCTTCGATCTTGCGCGCAGCAAACATGAAGTCGCTAAGATCACGACGGAATCGGCCGCCAACATTGGGCCGCAGCACTTTGACCGCAACCGTCGTGCGGATACCGTCCTTTTCCACTTCGGCGCGATGCACCTGTGCGATGGAGGCGGCGGCGACCGACTCGCCGAAGCTCGCAAATACCTCAGACACAGGCTTATCGAACGCCGTGACGATCACGGCTTCCGCCTGCGCTTGCGGAAATGGTGGCAGGCGATCCTGAAGATTCTCCAGGTCGCGTGCCATCGTGATGCCGACAACATCGGGGCGAGTGGCGAGAAACTGGCCGAGCTTCACATATGTCGGACCAAGACGCGTCAATGCACGCGCCAATCGTCCGCTGGTCGCCGCACCGCGCCGCTCGATCAGCCGCGCCATGCGAACCGCGAGCTGTGCTTGCGGCGGCATGGTGGATGGATCGGCGAAGCCGAACACGCCTTCGCGCGCGAACACGTAGCCCGCGCGCGCCAGTCTCAGGGTATGAGTGAGAGCAGAAATCACAAACGCCAGCCTGAATGGAGCGCGACGATGCCGCCGGACATGATGTCGTATTTGACGCGGGAGAAACCGGCGGCGCGGATCATGTCGGCGAAGGTGTTGGGTTTGGGAAATTGCCGGATCGATTCGACGAGGTACCGATAGGATTCCGCGTCGCCGGTGACCGCGCGGCCGAGTTGCGGGATCACGTTGAACGAAAACAGGTCGTAGATTCGATCGAGGCCCGGCACATCGACCGATGAGAATTCCAGACATAAAAACCGTGAGCCGGGCTTCAGCACGCGGTAGGCTTCGCTGAGGGCAAGCGGGATACGCGGCACGTTGCGGATGCCGAACGCGATGGTGTAGGCGTCGAAGCTGTTGTCCGGAAAGGCCAGCTCCTCCGCATTGCCTTCGACGAACGATACTTGATGGTCGAGATGCTGCGTCACCGCGCGTTCGCGGCCTACGCTGAGCATCTCGCTGTTGATGTCGCAGACGGTAGCCTGAAATCCATGGCCTGCGGCCTTGGCTGCGCGGAAGGAAATATCTCCGGTACCGCCCGCCACATCGAGCAGCGCAAACGGCGCGTCGGAGCGTGGCGGATTGAGGGCGGCGATCATCGCCTCTTTCCAGAGCCGGTGCATGCCGCCCGACATCAGGTCGTTCATCAGGTCATAGCGCTTGGCCACGCTGTGAAACACCTCGTTCACCAGCGTCTGCTTCTCGCCAAGCTCCACATCCCGGAAACCGAAATGCGTCGTTCCGTCAGGCCGTTCCATACTCTGTCTATCCAAGCGGCTTTTTGCGGCGGGACCATAGCGTGTCGCGCCGCAGCGCGCTACATACCCTATCGGAAAGCCAATGTCCCGAATCCGAAGTTCGCCCTTATCCGGCGGCACGCTTCATAGCGAACTTCGGATTCGAAAGGACATTGGGAATATTAATTCTGGTGTGGTTTTGGTTCGCAAGTCCGCAAAAAAGCCTGCTGCGGAAGTATTGCGGACTTGCGAACCACCACACCAGCGCCTTGAGGCTGCATGGCGTCAAGGTTAATGCGCAAATTGACGCGGGGGCGCCCATGTCCATCGAGTTCAGCCGGGTTATTCCTATCCTGCGGATGTTCGATATCGCCAAGGCGCGCGAATTCTATCTCGATTATCTCGGCTTCAAGGTCGATTTCGAGCATCGTTTCGAGCCGGCATTGCCGCTGTTCATGGGGATTTCGCGCGGCGGAATCCAGCTTTATCTCAGTGAGCATCATGGCGACGGTTCGCCCGGTGTTCATATCACCATCGACACGGTCGGACTTGCCGAGTACCACGCCGAACTTGCGGCGAAGGGTTACAACTACATGCGCCCCGGCCTCGAGAAGCAGCCGTGGGGCGCAACAACGATGACCGTGTACGATCCGTTCTCTAATCACATCACTTTCAGCGAAGCCGATCAGGCCTCGGCATGAGAGCAGCCGATGCCTGAATTACCCGAGGTCGAAACCGTTCGGCGCGGCTTGCAGCCGGTGATGGAGGGGCAGCGGATCGCGCGTGTCGAGACCCGCCGCGATGGCTTGCGATTTCCGTTCCAGAAGGATTTCGTCGCACGCCTTGAAGGCAAAGTGGTCAGCGGCCTCGGCCGGCGCGCGAAATACCTGATGGCCGATATGGAGAGCGGCGACGTGCTGCTGATGCATCTCGGGATGTCGGGATCGTTTCGCGTCACGCTCCCCGAAGGTGAGCGTACGCCGGGCGACTTTCATTATCCGCGCAGCGAGAACCGCACTCACGATCATGTGGTGTTTCACATGGCCTCCGGCGCCATGATTTCGTTCAACGATCCGCGCCGCTTCGGTTACATGAAAATCGTTCCGCGTGCAGAGATGGAAGCCGAACCGCTGCTGCGCGGTCTCGGACCTGAGCCGCTGGGCAACGCATTCGATGCGACGATGCTGGCGCATTCCTGCGCGGCTAAGAAAACATCACTGAAAGCTGCGCTGCTCGATCAGCGCGTGGTGGCAGGACTTGGCAACATCTATGTCTGCGAGGCGCTGTTTCGCTCGCACCTGTCGCCGAAGCGGCAGGCCTCGACATTGGCCGATCGCAAAGGTGGGCCCACTGATCATGCCAAACGTTTGGTCGGTTCGATCCACAACGTACTGAACGCGGCGATCAAGGCAGGCGGCTCGTCACTGCGCGATCACCGCCAGACCGACGGTGAGCTTGGCTATTTCCAGCATTCGTTTCTGGTCTATGACCGCGAGGGCGAGCCCTGCAAGACGCCGAAGTGCAAAGGCACAGTGAAGCGGTTCACGCAGAATGGCCGTTCGACATTCTGGTGTCCGACCTGCCAGAGGTAAAATTCCGAGCTGTTTTTGACCCGCTTGAGTCTTGCGTAATGTTTCAACACGTCGTCCCCGCGAAGGCGGGGACCCATAACCACCGACCTTTCGTTTGGTGAGGGTGGTCGAACATCTCGCTCTAGATTAAAGTTCAGGGAGTATGGGTCCCCGCCTTCGCGGGGACGACCAGGAACTTAGCTCGGCGCCGCCGAAATCCCCGCGCGGACGAAATGGCAGAATGGTGACGGACTCCGGCGCACAAGGCGGCACGGTGACGAAACGGTGCATGCTGCTTCTTCCCGCTGGGCGCGCGGTGATTGCAACGCAATCACACGCTCTCCGCCGCAGCGACGGATTACTTCCGCACGCATACCAGCCGCAGCACAGACGCCTTTGCGTCGGACGCGCCTGACACGACCGTCACGCCTTTGGCTTTGAGAAAATCACGCACCGAGTCCGCTGGCACAAGCAGCGCCTGCGATGGCAGCGGCGTTCCCGCCGGTCCTGCCACGACTGCGGGCTTGAGCCTCGACAGTCCGGCGAACTTGCCGTCGCTATCAGTCACGGCCGCGCCGGAGAAACCGAGCGCAGGCTCCGGCGACAGCGATATCTCCGAACCTGAAGGCGTGGCGGTCGTCGCGATAACGGTCACAGCATTGCGGCCGCCCTGGTTCTGCGGATCGGAAATGCCGGTGATACTGACATTGGCTTTCGCCGCGCCATTGCCAGCCATCGCAAGCGGCTTCAATCCGGTTGCGCCGTAGATGCGCAGCAACGCCAGTTCGCGTGCCTCGTCATCAGCAACGCGGGTCGCGTTGCCGTAACCCGGCACAGCGATGGTCATGCAGCCGTCGGTGGCCTGACGGTCCGCGACAATCGCGCCGTCGGCGCTGGCGATAATGCCGGTGGAGTACTCGACCCTCTTGCGCGGCGGCGGATCGGCCTGCGCCACGTTGCCCGGAAACGGATTATACGCGCTCGACATCGCCACCGTGACCGGGATCATGGTGCCTTCGGTGGCCTGATCGTAGAGGATGGTGAGAACACGAACCTCATCGTTGCGGGTCTGGCCGCGAATATAGAATTTCTTCAGGCCCTGCGATCCAGACAGTACGAAGAAATCCGGCTTCACTACGCTGTAGTCGGCCTTGCGCGCGTTCAGCTTTTTCTCGCTGGCGGCGACCGTGGCTGTCGTTGCGCCGGCTTCCTTGCGGCGTGCATATTCGATCTGGATGGTGCCGGTGGCGGAGGACCATTTGGTGCCGCTGACGTCGCTGACAATCAGCGGCACCAGTTTCGACGGCAGGCCGATGCGCGCCCCGCTGGTCGCGTCGCTGACGATCTTCCAGCCGACATTGTCCTGCTGCTTCTTTGCGGCCGCGCTCAACACGCCGCGCTCCTGCGCGTTCAGCACGCCGGTTTCCTTTCCGCCGTGGTCCTTCTGGAAAGCCTTGATGGCGGACACCATCCGGTCGTTGGCCTCGCCGTTGATTACGCCATTGTACAGGCTGACCCATGCAAGGTCCGACTGGATCGCAAGACGCTCGGCCTGCTCCATCGCCTTGGCGGTATCGACCGCGGTTTGCACCGCCGGACGGATAGGCACCGTCGCCACCGGCTTCGGCTTGATCTGCGTCGGCGCTTGCTTGGCCTGCGGCGGCTGCTTGGCGGCCGGGGTCTGCGCCATGGCGGTGCCGAGCGTGGCAGCCAACATCAGCGTGAGGGCGAACGGCAGTTTCATGAACGGTCTCATTGCTGGTAATAAGCGCACCGGAGCATAGAGCATGATCCCGAAAAACGGGTACCGGTTTTCGGGGCATCAGGCTGGAGTAGCGATCGTTTGTCCACGACAGCGGCGCGGCGGTTCGAGCGATACGGAAAAATAGCTGACGCGAGAGTGATGAAACCGGAATGCTGACATCTGAAGAACTGGAGCGCTATGCGCGTCATATCGTGCTGCGCGAGGTCGGGGGCCCCGGTCAGGCGGCGCTGAAGGCGTCGCGCGTGCTGGTGATAGGGGCTGGCGGTCTGGGCGCGCCGGCACTGATGTATCTAGCGGCGGCGGGCATCGGCACCCTTGGGGTGGTCGATGACGATACAGTGTCGTTGTCCAACCTGCAGCGGCAGATCATCCACGCCACGCCGGATGTTGGCCGGCCGAAAGTGGATAGCGCAGGAGACAGGATCCTTGCGCTCAATCCGCACGTCACGCTGCGCACCCATGCGGTGCGGCTCAATGCGGCGAACGCGCTGGACCTGATTGGCGGTTACGATGTGGTGGTCGACGGCTCCGACAATTTCGCCACGCGCTATCTGGTGTCGGACGCCTGCTATCTGGCGAAGAAGACGCTGGTTGCGGGTGCGCTCGGCGTGTTCGACGCGTCGCTGACCACGATCCGCGCACACGGGGTGGACGCGAACGGCAATGTGAACCCGACCTATCGCTGTCTGTTTCCGGAAGCGCCGCCGCCGGGCACCACACCGACCTGCGAGGAAGCGGGCGTGCTCGGCGCGCTGGCCGGTGTGCTCGGCTCGATGATGGCGCTGGAGACGATCCGCGAGATCGTCGGCTTCGGCGAAAATCTTGTGGGGCGTCTGGTGATGATCGATGCTCGCGCGATGCGCTTCGAGACGCTGCGCTATGCGCGCGACCCGTCAAACCCGCTCAACGGCGACAGGCCGACGATCACGGACCTGTCGGCGCATAAATAAATCCCAAACATTGTCATTCCGGGGCGCGAGCGCTTGCGAGCGAACCCGGAATCCAGATGTTGTTTTCAAGATTCCGGATCAGTCCGCTGCGCGGTCTGTCCGGAATGACGGTATGGTGGCTGATACAGTCTACGCCACACCCGGCAGCACACGATCCGGCGGCTTGTGGCCATCGAGGAAGGTGCGGATGTTGATCATCACCTTCTCGCCCATTTCGACGCGGCCCTCGAGCGTCGCCGAGCCCATGTGCGGCAGCAGCACGACCTTGCCCGCCTTGGCCAGCCGCACCAGCTTCGGATTGACCGCAGGCTCGTTCTCGAACACGTCGAGCGCGGCGCCGGCGATCTCGCCGTCCTCGATCAGCTTGGTCAGCGTCGCCTCGTCGATCACTTCGCCGCGCGCGGTGTTGATGACGTAGGCGTCCTTGCGGATCAGCTTCAGCCGCCGCGCCGATAACAAATGGAACGTCGCAGGCGTGTGCGGGCAGTTCACTGAAATGAAGTCCATCCGCGCCAGCATCTGGTCGAGGCTGTCCCAATAGGTCGCGCCCAACTCTTCTTCGATCTGCGGGGCGACCGGGCGGCGGTTGTGATAGTGGATCTGCAGCCCGAAGGCGTGAGCGCGGCGCGCCAGCGCCTGTCCGATGCGGCCCATTCCGATAATGCCGAGGCGCTTGCCGCCGATGCGGTGACCCAGCATCCAGGTCGGCGACCAGCCCGGCCAGTCCTTGCCCTCGGTCAGGATCGATGCGCCCTCGATCAGGCGGCGCGGCACGGCGAGAAGCAGCGCCATGGTCATGTCGGCGGTGTCTTCGGTCAGAACCTTTGGCGTGTTGGTGACCGTGATGCCGCGCGCAATCGCCGCAGCCACATCGATATTATCGACGCCGTTGCCGAAATTCGCGATCAGCTTGAGGCGGACATCCGGCTGGTCGAGAATCTCGGCGGTGATCTCGTCGGAGACGGTCGGCACCAGAATGTCTGCGGTGCGAACAGCTTCGGCGAGCTGCGCGGGGGTCATGGGGGTGTCGTCGAGGTTGAGCCGGGTATCGAAAAGCTCGCGCATGCGCGTTTCGGTGCTGTCAGGCAGCTTTCGCGTGACCACCACCAGCGGTTTTTTCTTACCCGAAACCATTCTCCAGAAGCCCTCGATCGTAAGCGGGTTTGCCGTTCCCGGACGTTGGGGCCCGGCCGTTCAATTCACATTAACCGACTTGCTCGAAGGTAGGAATTCGTTGCCGGTCCGGTGAGCTTTTCGCAGCTTTTCAGGCGCTTGGCCCGTGGTCCCTCTCTAGCAGAAGGCCGCGCCAAGACAAGAACCCAAGGGTTTCCAAGGCCCTCCAAGGTTCCTGAAAGCGCGGTCAGCGGTGATCAGGATGCCAGAGGGCATCACGGCTGGCACGGGAGCGGCGTTGGGGGCCGCACGAAGGAATGTTGTTATGGGATTTGCTCGGAATTTCGCGTCGCTTGCGGTGGGGTTGGCGATATGGCTGGCGTCATGCGCGACAGGTCTTGCTGCCAAGGACAAGGATGCGGCGACGACAGCGAGCGGACTGCCGGTGCCAAGGTATGTCAGCCTGAAGTCCGACCACGTCAATGTCCGTGCCGGTCCCACCAAGGATCAGGACGTCACCTGGATCTACACGCGTTCCGGCCTGCCGGTGGAGATCACCGCCGAGTTCGAGAACTGGCGGCGCGTGCGCGATTCGGAAGGGGCGGAAGGCTGGGTCTATCACTCGCTGCTGTCGGGCAGACGGACGGCGGTCGTCACCATGAAGAACAAGGACGACCTCGCGCCGGTTCGTGACCGTGCCGACCCCACCAGCGCAATCGCGGCCAAGCTTCAGGCCGGCGTCGTCGCCACAGTGAAGCGCTGCAACGACGGCTGGTGCCGTATCACCGGCAGCGGCTTTGATGGCTGGATCGAGCAGCAGCGGCTCTGGGGCGTCTATGCCGATGAGAAGGTGAATTGAGGCGCCGGGCGAAAGATCAGGCTGGCGCCTGAGAGCCCCCAAAGGAGCTTTTACGCTCTGAGCGAAGTGATCATGCGCTTGAGACCGCGCAAGGGAGACGTGATTCTCCACGATCTTGAATTCATCCTCGCGTTCAGGTGCTTGCGCAAGGTCTCGATATCATTGAACCCGTTCCCCAGATCGTCGTCGTGCCCTGCCGCAGGATTTAAAAGAGCGGGTCTGGAGAGCGGCATGATCGGCCGGGCGGGCAGATGTCGGATCAGGGCGCACCATTGATCGAAGCCGAAACCCGGCACATAAGCCTCGATGAAATTCGCCAGGGCCATGCCGTCATTGCCTTTGACCGGTCCTGACGTGCGAAGATCCTCATAGATCGCCAGCAGTCGTTCCCCGTGAACGTCGAGGGAGTTCACGTCTCTCACGCGCTGTGTGACCAGTGCTGCATTCCGCGGATCATAGCTGTCGATCGCATCGGTCAGGGTTTGGGTGGTTGGCCGCCTGGACATCAGGCGACTGCTTCCGTTCAGGTCGATGATCTGATCGATCGTCTCCGCCGTCACCATGCCGAACGTGCCGGCTCCCTCGGTCAAGACCACCGCGCATCCCGAGGTCATGGCTTCGAAGGCGCTTCGCCCGGATGCGAAAACGATGTCGGCGCGCTGGAACAGCGCCGGGAGATCGTCGCTGACCCGATCGACGCCCCAGCCGACCTCCTTGAGTTTCAGACCGCGATTGGCGCAGGCCGCACGAATAGCCTCAAGCTGTGTGGGGAGTTTCGCCACGATCAGCGCGGTGGCGGGGCGGGGAGGCAGCGCAGGCCGCAACGACAGCAGATCGGTGTCGACAGGATTGCCAAGAATCTCAAAACGCTCAATGGGGACTTCGGGCGTCGACCAGGACTCCCGAAGAAACGACGATACGCTGAAGTATCGCCTGATGTTGGGGTGACAGGGCGGGCGGTCGAACTCGGCCGCGCTGTGCATGACGAACATCGCCGGTACATCGGGAAATGCGGCAAGCGCCGTCATCGTCGGTCCGGTATGATGTCCGTGAATAACATCGGGCGGGATGCCAATGTGGCTGATCCTGTCAAACACCAGATGGCCTCTCCGGCGCATCCGCATGCCAACTTCACCCACGTAAGGGGCATAGATAACCGGCGTGTGCCCTGCTTTCCGCAGCCACCACGCAGTTTGCTCGACGAGAAGTTCTGTTCCTGTGTGATTGGCGAGTATTAGATTGGTAATCAAGACTCGCATTATTCAACAACCGCTACAACACGTCCAGAATCGCCGGAAAACGGAGCGGGCAGGCAGCAACAATCCGATAGATTTCAGCGCTTCTTGCGCAGGCGCACGACCATGTCGATGCGGCTGATCTCGTAGCCTTCCGGCACGTCAGGCATCTTCTGCAGCACGAGATTTGGGTCGGGAATATCGACCAGCTCGTGATTGCCTTCCATGTAGAAGTGATGATGCGCGCTGGTGTTGGTGTCGAAATAGGTCTTGGTGCCGTCGACGCTGACCTGACGCAGCAGGCCGGCTTCGGTGAGCTGGTTCAGCGTGTTGTAAACGGTGGCGAGCGAGACCGGCACCTTGGCGTGCGTCGCTTCTTCGTAGAGCATTTCGGCGGTCAGATGGCGTCCACCCTTGCCGAACAGCAGCCAGCCCAGGGCCATGCGCTGACGGGTCGGGCGCAGGCCGACCGACTGCAACATTTCGTTGACGTCATGCCACGGACATCCGGTAAGCGCCGGCGCGTGCCCATGGTGGTGGGCATGCTGCTCGTCGCGCTTGCTCTCAGTGGTTACAACGTCATCCATCAGTTCACTCATACGCATAGGGGCGGCACAGGCGCGCCCGCTGAAATGGGACTGTTGCCCGGACTATAGGAAAGGATGCAGTTACATGCAAGTTTTTCGCAACTGGCTGGCATCATTCTAGGTTAAAAACGGCCTCGAATCGGGCTGTTCCGGCCACTTTGACCCTCGGTGGGGCTATGTTAGAGGTCCGCAAGGGTTGCCGCAGGACCGGCATGCCAAAACAAGGGATCCAGATGAAAGACCGCCGGAACAGCTATGCCTACGAAGAGCTCCTGGCCTGTGGCCGGGGCGAGCTGTTTGGAGCGGGCAATGCACAATTGCCCCTGCCGCCTATGCTGATGTTCGACCGGATCACGGAGATCAACGACACCGGCGGCGAATACGGCAAGGGCCTGATCCGCGCCGAACTCGAGGTCAAACCGGATTTGTGGTTTTTCGGGTGCCATTTTAAAGGCGATCCGGTGATGCCGGGCTGCCTCGGGCTTGATGCGCTGTGGCAAATGGTCGGCTTTTTTCTTGGCTGGTCTGGTGGTCTTGGTCGCGGTCGGGCACTTGGCCTGAACGAACTGAAGTTTTCGGGGCAGGTTCTGCCGCATGTCACCAAGGTCGTGTACAACATCGACATCAAGCGCGTGATGCGTTCGAAGCTGGTGTTGGGCGTGGCGGATGGGACGCTCTCGGCCGACGGCGAGATCATCTATCGCGCCAAGGATTTGAAGGTCGGGTTATTCCAGCAGGACGCCCCAATGCAGCCGGGAACGTGATGCAGGGTTGATTAGGGCTCACGAGAGCTGAGCTTCGAAATTGCCGGACACAGGACCGGCGCGGGCAGTCGAAGGCGCGGACATCAAGCGCAGCAACTAAAGGCGAGGGATCATGAGGCGGGTTGTGGTCACGGGGATGGGCATTGTCTCCTCCATCGGAAACAACACTCAGGAAGTGCTTGCGAGTCTCTACGAGGCGAAGCCCGGCATCACGCGGGCCGAAGAGTATGCGAAGCTCGGCTTCCGTTCGCAGGTTCAGGGCGCGCCGACGCTGAACCCGGCCGATGTCATCGATCGCCGCGCCATGCGGTTTCTGGGCGAGGGTGCTGCGTGGAATCACATCGCGATGGAGCAGGCGATTCAGGATTCGGGCCTCGAGGCCTCCGACGTGTCCAACGTACGCACCGGTATCATCATGGGCTCCGGGGGCCCCTCGGCACGCACCATCGTCGAGGCCGCTGACATCACCCGCACAAAGGGACCGAAGCGCGTCGGCCCGTTCGCCGTGCCGAAGGCAATGTCGTCGACCGCATCCGCGACGCTGGCGACCTGGTTCAAGATCAAGGGCGTGAACTATTCAATCTCGTCGGCCTGCGCGACATCGAACCACTGCATCGGCAATGCCTACGAGACGATCCAGATCGGCAAGCAGGACGTCATCTTCGCCGGCGGCTGCGAAGAGCTCGACTGGTCGCTCTCGGTGCTGTTCGACGCGATGGGCGCGATGTCGTCGAAGTACAACGACACGCCTGCCACGGCTTCGCGCGCCTATGACATCAGCCGCGACGGTTTTGTGATCGCCGGCGGCGCGGGCGTCGTCGTGCTTGAGGAGCTTGAGCACGCCAAGGCACGCGGCGCGCGCATTTACGGCGAGATCGTCGGCTACGGCGCGACGTCCGACGGCTACGACATGGTTGCGCCGTCGGGCGAAGGCGCTGAGCGCTGCATGAAGATGGCGATGTCGACCGTCAACACCAAGATCGACTATATCAATCCGCACGCGACATCGACGCCGGCGGGCGATCCGCCGGAAATCAACGCCATCCGCAATGTGTTCGGCGCCGGCGACAAATGCCCGCCGATCTCTGCGACCAAGTCGCTGACCGGACATTCGCTGGGCGCGACCGGCGTGCAGGAAGCGATCTATTCGCTGCTGATGATGAACAATGGTTTCATCTGCGAAAGCGCGAACATCACGGAGCTCGATCCGGTGTTCGCCGACATGCCCATCGTGCGCAAGCGCATCGACAATGTGAAGCTGGGCACCGTGCTTTCGAATTCTTTCGGCTTCGGCGGCACCAACGCCACGCTGGTGTTCAAGCGGATGGATGCGTGATTTTTGTC
>JAUSAX010000025.1 GCA_030652315.1 Afipia sp.
CAGTTGGTCGAGCGCATCACCGGACATCGTCCCGACAAAACCCATCGCTTCACCGACTGGTCGAACCGTCCGCTGACGCAGGACCAAGTCACCTACGCCCTCGCCGACGTCACGCATCTGCGCGACGTGTTCGCGGCGCTCGACGCCGACCTCAAGAAGCGCGGCCGCAGCGAATGGGTCAGCGAGGAGATGGAAATCCTCACTTCGCCGAAGACTTACGACTTCCACCCCGAGCGTGCCTGGGAGCGTCTCAAGACCCGCGTGCGCAAACCGAAAGAACTCGCGGTTCTGATGGAAGTTGCGGCGTGGCGCGAACAGGAAGCGCAAAGCCGCGATGTACCGCGCTCGCGCGTACTGAAAGACGACGCCATCGGCGACATTGCCACCCACGCGCCCACCAGCCTCGAACGGCTCGCCGGCCTGCGCTCGCTGCCGAAAGGTTTCGATAAATCGAAATGGGGACAGGACATCGTCGCCGCGGTGAAACGCGGGATTGCACGCGACCTGACGACATTGCCCAAGCTCGACAAGCCGCGCGGCAACACCAACGGCGCAGCAACGGTCGAACTGCTTAAAGTTCTGCTGCGGATGACGTCGGAACGGCACGCCGTCGCCAGCAAGGTGATCGCGACCGTGGACGATCTCGAGCAGATCGCCGCCGACGACGATGCCGACGTCGGCGCGCTTCATGGCTGGCGTCGTGAACTGTTCGGCGAAGCCGCGCTGGCTTTGAAGAAAGGCCGCCTTGCGCTGGCGATCGACAAGGGCCGCGTGGTGCGGGTCGATCGGGAGTAAAAGGCTTCCAACTCACCTTTTTCCGCACATTCCCGCGCAAGCGGAAATCCAGTTCTTTGCCCTGGGTCCCCGCCTTCGCGGGGACGAACGGAATGAGCGCGTCTTGCGGCGAAAGCGCGTCAGCGTGTCTTCCGACGAAAGCGCTTTAGCGCGTCTTCCTAAAAGTCAGGTTGATACGCTGATTGCCGAGCAGCGGATGCTCGCCGTCCGCCAGCGGCATCACGCCGTGATAGGCCAGCCGCGCCGGACCGCCCCACGCCACGACATCGCCATGGGTCAATCTGTAGCGCGTGGTCTTGTCGGATCGATTCAACCCGCCGAACAGGAACGTCGCCGGCAGGCCCAGCGACACCGAGACGATCGGCGCATTGAAATCCAGTTCGTCCTTGTCTTGGTGAAGCGATAGCTTCGCGCCCGGCTCGTAGCGATTGATGAGACAGGCGTCGGGACGAAAATCGGCGAAGCCCGCCTTGGCGGCCGCGCTTTCGGCAAGTTCCGCGAACACGGCCGGCATCTGCGGCCATGGGTTGCCGCTTTCGGGATCGATGGCATCGTAGCGATAGCCGGTGCGATCGCTGACCCAGCCCACCCTCCCGCAATTGGTCATGGCCACCGACATCCGGTGCCCGCCGGGCGTGATGAGATGACGAAACGGCGCGCGTTCAATGATGGCGTTCACCGCCGCGATCAACGGTGCTTCAAGTGGCCGCACGAATCCCGCAAGCAGCATCGCGCCATACGCGAGCTGCACGTCGCGCGGTTCCACAACATCGCTGTCGAACAAATCGCGCATCAGCAAGCCCACAGTGAACCACGCGGCCTCGCCGCGCCTGCCTACCTCACATGAACCGATTCACGGCGCTGCTTCCACCCGATTTCCGGGACCGCTATCCACAAAAACAAGCCGGACGGAAGCTTGCACTTCCGCCCGGCGTTCACTTGAACCAAAAGGGGTAACTCATGGCTCAAGCTATCTCGGATAGCTTAGCCGTGATGTACTCAGGCCGCGGCTGCCTTGGCACCCGTCGGAACTTCGGAGATCGTCTTCAGGATCTGCGAAGCAATCTGGTAGGGGTCGCCCTGCGAGTTCGGGCGGCGGTCTTCCAGATAGCCCTTGTAATCGTTGTTCACGAAGGAGTGCGGAACGCGGATCGATGCACCGCGATCGGCAACACCGTAGCTGAACTTGTTCCACGGCGCGGTCTCGTGCTTGCCGGTCAGACGCTTGTCGTTGTCCGGGCCGTAGACGGCGATGTGGTCCATGAGGTTCTTGTCGAACTGCTTCATCAGGGCTTCGAAGTACTCCTTGCCGCCGACCGTGCGCATATAGTCGGTTGAGAAGTTGGCGTGCATACCCGAGCCGTTCCAGTCGGTATCGCCGAGCGGCTTGCAGTGGAATTCGATGTCGATTTCGTACTTCTCGGTGAGGCGCAGAAGCAGGTAGCGTGCGATCCACATTTCGTCAGCGGCCTTCTTGGAGCCCTTGCCGAAGATCTGGAATTCCCACTGGCCCTTCGCCACTTCGGCGTTGATGCCTTCGTGGTTGATGCCGGCAGCGAGACACAGGTTGAGGTGCTCTTCGACGATCTCACGGGCGACTGAACCGACGTTGCTGTAGCCGACGCCGGTGTAGTACGGGCCCTGCGGTGCCGGATAGCCGGCCTCAGGGAAGCCGAGCGGACGGCCATCCTGATAGAAGAAGTATTCCTGCTCGAAGCCGAACCAGGCACCGGCGTCATCGAGAACGGTGGCGCGCTTGTTGGACGCGTGCGGAGTCTTGCCATCGGGCATCATGACTTCGCACATCACCAGAGCGCCGTTGATGCGCGTCGCATCAGGATAGATGGCAACGGGCTTCAGAACGCAATCCGAGCTGTGGCCTTCGGCCTGCATGGTCGAGCTGCCATCGAAGCCCCAGAGCGGGAGCTGCTCGAGCGTCGGAAACGCATCGAATTCCTTGATCTGTGTTTTTCCGCGGAGGTTAGGTGTTGGGGTGTATCCGTCGAGCCAGATGTACTCGAGCTTATACTTTGTCATTGCGATCTCTCGTGAGTGAACGATTGCGTGCTAAGTTCCCGGCCGGTTTAGCTACCGGGGAACCCGGCTGCAAACGGCTGGCCCTTAATAAGCATTTAACATGCCAACCGGGCCCCTGGCGGGACGCTGTCCACAGCGGGTCAGGTCACCCCCGCCCTCGCCACTCCACCGGACTGATTCGCCGGCCCCGCTCAGCCATGTGCGCGTTTTCGCATCAGTTTTTCCGCCTGCCTCGTTTGGCGGCGGCCCGATTCAAGCTGGTCCAGTGCTGAAACCCTTCAGGTGCGGGTGCGTTAACGCTTCGAGCGCATGCTGAGTGAAGGCGCAGAATCGCGGATGCGCAAATTGTATGCAAATGCCTGCTTTCTATAGGGCAAACCGCGCAAAAGACGTGCGTTCCACTTACATTATCTCGAAGCGCTGACGCGCCCACCGAGAGGAGACCGGAATGACACCCAATTCGACCCAGCCGACAGCCAAGATCTACGAATTCCCTGTGGGCGGCCGCGCGGCGCTGAGCAGCCGAAGCGAGCCCGCCAAGCCGACACTCGACTATGCAGTCTCTGGCAGCGGCTGGTACCACGAAGCCGCCATCGAAGAGGCCAAGCGGGGCAGTGAACACTGATGCCGTCGGCCGGCATGACGCCCGGGTGGCAAATCCGCCCGGCGAACAACGACGTCAAATAAAGGGTCGAAGCATCGCGCTTCGGCCCTTTTACTTTGGACGCTCATTTCAGCCCGTCACGCCCCGAAGATCGACCAGCCCAGCCGCTTGCTCAGGATTTCCAGCGCCGCCCGCCCAAGCCGGGAATTGCCGTTCGCATCGAGACCCGGTGACCAGACCGCGATGGATGCCTTGCCCGGCGCGATGGCCAGGATGCCGCCGCCGACGCCGCTCTTGCCCGGCAGGCCAACCCGATAGGCGAATTCTCCGGATCCGTCGTAGTGCCCGCATGTCAGCATCACGGCGTTGATGCGCAGCGCCCGTTCCGGCGGAACGACCAGAAATCCCGTCGATGGGTTGCGTCCGGAATGAGCGAGAAACCGCCCCGCCATCGCAAGCTGACGGCACGACATGGCAATGGCGCATTGATGAAAATAGACGCCGAGCGTGAGTTCCGCCGGATTCTCGACGACGCCGAACGACTTCATGTAGTTGGCGAGCGCGATGTTGCGAAACCCGGTGCGCTGCTCCGAGGCCGCGACCGCCTCATCGATCGTGATCGAGGAGTCGCCTGAGAGGAATTGCATGAACCTCAGGATTTCGCCCAGCGTCTCCCTAGGCTGATGCCCGGACAGAATAGCGTCGGTCACCGCAATCGCACCGGCGTTAATGAACGGATTGCGCGGAATGCCGCGTTCACGCTCGAGCTGAACGATCGAATTGAACGGACTGCCCGACGGTTCGCGCCCCACCCGTTGCCACAGCTTGTCGCCGATCGCGCCCAGCGCGAGCGTCAGCGTAAACACCTTGGAGATGCTTTGAATCGAGAACGTCGTGTCGGCGTCACCGCCCGCCGCGACGTGCCCATTGGAATCGACCACGACGAGACCGAACGAGTTGACGTCGACCCCGGCCAGTTCCGGAATATAGGTGGCGACGTCTCCGCGATCCGTCCGCTGCACCATTTCGTCGGCGATTTCCCGCACGACGCGATCTAGGGTGGCATTGCTCATTTCGGCTTCGGCTTCTCGTTGCGGGCACACATGTCGAACGTGGTCTTATGCGACAATCGTGCCAGCCGTCGAGCCTCGAACTCATCAAACGGCCATTAAGTCCCTTCGCTCCCCGCTGCTATTTGGCGTCGTGGAAAATGATGCCGACCGTATGCCGATGACCAGAGCGGAGCTGGCTGACGCCATGCCGGAGATTGACGCGATAAGTCCCGCGCGTGCCCTGCACCGGACGGTGATGAACCGCGAATACCACCGCATCGCCCTGACGCAGCGGCACCACCGCCGCACGCGACTGCATGCGCGGGCGTTGCTCGGTCAGCACGAACTCGCCACCGGTGAAGTCGCGCTCCGGTTCCGACAGCAGGATCGCGACCTGCAGCGGAAACACATGCTCGCCGTACAGATCCTGATGCAGGCAGTTGTAATCGCCTGCGGCATACTGGAGCAGCAGCGGCGTGGGCCGCGTCTGCCCGGCCTTGTGGCAACGCTTGATGAAATCGGCATGCGCCGCCGGATAACGCACATCGATCCCCATCGACTCGTTCCATCGGTTGGCGATCGGCGCCAGTTGCGGATACAGCGCCGTCCGCAGATCAGCGATGATCTCCGGCAGCGGATAGGAAAAGTATTTGTATTCGCCTCGTCCGAAGCCATGCCGGCCCATGATGATGTGGCTGCGGAAGATGCTCTCGTCGCCGTAGAGGCCAGCGATTGCGCCGCATTCCTGCGGCGACAGCAAGCGCGGCAACACGGCCCAGCCGTTGCCGTCGAGATGTCTGGCGATGCCCGGCCAATCCAACGCCACGGCGCGCGCCGGGGCTGGCGAAACTTTTGCTTTTGCTGCTGCGGTCATCATCAGGCTCCTGTCTATGAGCCCGAACTAGTTCAACCACCCGATGGCTTCCACCCGATTTCCGATCCGGGCGGGGAAATCGTTTGCGAAGACTATCGCTTCACGATCGTGCCGGTGCGCCCGATCAGGCGCGCAAGCTGTTTGAAGCGATTGGTGACTCGATCGGCGGCAAGGTCGGTGGCCCGCTTGTCGAACGCCAGGATAAGCTTGCGGCCCTGATTGCGGAAATGCGTGTGCGGCAGCACGCCGCGCTGCGCCGCGGAGATCATGAAAGCAACGCGGAACGTAGCGCCGATCAGACGCGCGCGCTCGACCATCGCGGGCGGAATGAGCGCGCGCACGGCTTCCGGCGCCTCGTTCTCCGGGTTCAATCCGGCGTAACGATAGAAAGCCGAGAGCGCGAGAAACACCCTGCCCTCATGCGTCACCGCGCCGAAGTTCCCGTTGATGATGAAATCGAGCGATTGTTCGCCGCGATGATCCGGATGCGCGCGCCAGGCTGCGTCGGACAGCCAGCAAGCCGCATGACGCAGCCGCTTCTCATCGTCGGTTTCGCGCAAGCCCGCGACCCGGAACAGCTTGTCGGTCCACACGATCAGATCGTCGGCGTGGCGCGGCGAACGCGAGCGCAGCTCGTTCATCGTCTGCGCCGTGGCGATCAGCCCGTCTTTGCGCTGCTCCTTTTCGGGCAGCATCTCGTAGAGCAATCCTTCGCGAACTCCGTAGGTCGAGAACACAATGGTCTTCGGCTTCGCGACGCGAATGATGTATTCGAGCACGAGCGCCGCATAGGTCAGCAGCGGACGGCGGGCATCGGCTACGGTCTCGATGTCGGCAAGCGTATTGCTCGCTGCGAGACGGCGAAGCCGTCGCGCAAAGTCGAGCGCTTCGGCCGCTGGAATGCTGTAGCCGTGCATGACCCGCAGCGGATAACCGCTTTGAATGATGTGGATGCGCGCCAGCGCGCGCCATGTGCCGCCTACCGCGTAGAATGTCCGTCCCGTGCCCGCCTTGAGTTGCGGCAGTCCGGTCAACCGGCCGGCGACGATCCGCTCCGCCTTCTTCAGCGATTTCTGCGACGCGTCCTGCAACGCGAGGCCGCCGAGCGGCAGTGTCGTCCCCGAGCGAATGCGATTGCCACGCACGTCGATAAGTTCGAGCGATCCGCCGCCGAGATCGCCGACGATACCGTCCGGCTTGTAGACGCCCGAGGCCACACCAAGCGCTGACAGTCTCGCTTCGCGCGCGCCGGACAGGATATCGATGGAGCAGCCGCAAATGCGCTCGGCCTTGGCGATGAACTCGGGACCGTTGGTGGCATCGCGGCAGGCTGCCGTCGCGATGGCGTGAACTTCTCCGACTTTCATCACCTTGCACAGCGCCTTGAAGCGCTTCAGCGCAACGAGCGCCTTCTCGACGGCGTCGGCGGCGAGCAGCCCGGTGGACTGCACTTCGCGGCCGAGGCCGCACAGCGTTTTCTCGTTAAAGATCGGCGCAAGGTTGCGCGTCTTGTCTTCGTAGACAACAAGACGAACCGAGTTCGATCCGATGTCGATGACGGCGACGCTCTTGGAAACCTTGCGCGCGTTGCGATGACGTTCGCGAACGGCTGCGGGGGCCACGGATTCGTTCTTCGTGCCGCTAACGCTCCGAACGGCGCGTAAGACGACGTGGCGAAGATTCTTTAAGCGACTTTCCACGGCCTGACAGACTCGGATTCGTCATGAAATAATTGTGCACGTTGAAAGGTTCCTCGCCCTTCGCGGTCTTCATACGCGTTGACGACCCATCCGGCAACAACTGCCAGCTCTGCTCGTTGTCCTTCAGGTTCGCGACCATGATTTGCTCGAGAACCTGCTGATGCACCGTAGGATTTTGCAGCGGGCACAGCACCTCGACACGGCGGTCGAGGTTGCGCGGCATCATGTCGGCCGACGAGATATACACAGCAGCCTTCGCGCTCGGCAGGCCGTGACCCATACCAAAGCAGTAGACTCGCCCGTGTTCCAGGAACCGGCCGATGATCGATTTGACGCGAATGTTCTCCGACAATCCGGGAACACCGGGACGCAGACAGCAGATTCCGCGGATCACCAGATCGATCGAGACACCGGCCTGTGAGGCCTCATAGAGCGCGTCGATGATCTCCGGATCGACCAGCGAATTCATCTTCAGCCAGATCGCCGCCGGCTTGCCGTGACGCGCGTGATTGCTCTCGGCGTGAATGTGCTCGATCATCCGCTTGCGCAGCGTCAGCGGCGACACGCCCATCTTCTCAATGTCGCGCGGCTCAGCGTAGCCGGTGATGTAGTTGAACACCCGCGCGGCATCGCGCGCGATCACCGGGTCCGAGGTGAAATACGACAGGTCCGTGTAGATGCGCGCCGTGACGGGATGATAATTGCCGGTGCCGGCGTGAACATAGGTCGTCAGGCCTGCGCCTTCCCGGCGCACCACCAGCGACAGCTTGGCGTGGGTTTTGAGCTCCAGTAACCCGTAGACCTGCTGCAGGCCCGCGCGCTCGAGATCGCGTGCCCAGCGATTGTTGGCTTCTTCGTCGTACCGCGCTTTTTGTT
>JAUSAX010000085.1 GCA_030652315.1 Afipia sp.
GAACCACGATGCGCAATTGCGCATCGGGGAATCTCGAGATTCCGGGTTCACGCTTCGCGTGCCCCGGAATGACGAGACCACCGACTGGGCCGAGCGCATCGTCGCTGCCCGCGCGCGCCGCCCCTTCATTTCGCTGGAGGATTTTGCCCGCGACACCGGCCTGCCCAGGCGCGCGCTGATTCAGCTGGCGGATGCCGATGCGTTTCGCTCCATCGGGCTCGATCGCCGCGCAGCACTTTGGGCGGTGCGGCGATTGCCCGACGACGTGGCGCTGCCGCTGTTCGAAATCGCTGCCGCGCGCGAGCAGCCCGACGAGAACGCGCCGCCGCTGCCGGAGATGCCGCTGCCGGAGCAGGTGGTGGCGGATTATCAGACCCTCAGGCTGTCATTGAAGGGGCATCCGATGGAGTTCCTCCGGCCGAGGTTCGCGCAGGAAGGCATGGTAGCATGTGAGGCGATTGCCGATGCCCGTGACAAGCAACGCGTCCGTTGCGCCGGCGTCGTGCTGGTGCGGCAGCGGCCCGGTAGCGCCAAGGGCGTCGTCTTCATGACGCTGGAGGACGAAACCGGCATCGCCAACATCGTGGTGTGGCCCAAGGTGATGGAAAAATTCCGCAAGGAAGTGATGGGCGCGCGGCTGATCGAGGTGCAGGGGACCATTCAGAGCAGCCCGGAGAAGGTGGTTCATCTGGTGGCCGAGCGTTTGTTCGATCGGTCTCATGATTTGATGAATCTCGCCAACGACGCGCTCGGCCGAAAACACCCGATCCCTCCCGGTGCGGAAATGATCGAGCCGCTGGAGGATGATCGCCGTGCGCATCCTGACAATCCTGCGCAGAAGGCGCGTCATCCGCGCAATGTACGTATTCTGCCGCGCTCGCGGGATTTCCACTGATACGACTGCTCGTCATTGCGAGCGAAGCGAAGCAATCCAGCGAATGCATTTTAACGTCAAGTTGGATTGCTTCGTCGCTTGCGCTCCTCGCAATGACGACGTTATCGTCACGCCGCGCCGCTTTTACACTCGGACGTTTGCATGAAGACTCCTCGCGAAATTCTCTCGGATATCTGGAGCCTCGGCGGCGGCGAGCCCTCAGCGCTTGATGCCGTTACGCTGACGGGAAGCGAGCCCATGCTGCCGTCGTCGTTCCGTGTTGGTGCTGCGGCACAGGCTACGATTGCGGCCGCCGGTCTTGCCGCCGCGGAAATATGGAAAGCCCGCAGCGGTGAGGCGCAAGGCATCTCCGTCGATATGACACATGCGGCGGTCGAGTGCCGCAGCGAGCGTTATCTGCGCGTGGACGACAAGCCGCCTCCGCCGGCCTGGGACGCCATTGCCGGTGTTTACAAAGCCGGCGACGGTCGCTTCGTGCGTCTTCACACCAACTTTCAGCATCACCGCGACAACGTCTGCAAGGTCTTGAACTGCAAGCCGGAACGCGACGAGGTGCAGCGCGCGCTGATGCAATGGAAGGGTGAGGAACTCGAAGCCGCCGCCTATGCCGGCGGCTGCGTTGTCTCGATGATGCGCTCCCATGACGAATGGTCCGCGCACCCGCAGACGCGAGCGATCGGGCAACTGCCGCTGATCCAGATCGAGAAGATCGGCGAGGCTGCGCCGAGACCCTGGCCAAACGGTCATCGTCCACTGGCGGGATTGCGTGTCCTCGATCTGTCACGCGTCATCGCAGGTCCGGTCGCGGGCCGCACATGGGCTGCCCACGGCGCCGACGTCATGCTGATTTCCTCGCCGAACCTGCCGTCGATTCCGTGGCTGGTGATCGACACCGGGCGGGGCAAGCTCACGACTTTCGCCGATCTCAAGACCGTGCAAGGCCGGGAAACGCTGCGCGGGCTGCTTTCGTCGGCGGACATTTTCTCTCAGGGCTATCGCCCGCATTCCATCGCCTCGCTCGGCTTCTCGCCGGAAGACGCCGCGCGGATCAGTCCGGGCATCGTCTATGTCTCGCTGTGCGCCTATGGCCACGCCGGTCCGTGGGCGGGCCGCCGTGGCTTCGATTCCCTGGTGCAGACCTCAACCGGATTCAATCATGCTGAGGGCCATGCCGCCGGAGTCGAGGGACCGAAAGAATTGCCGATGCAGATTCTCGATCATGCCACGGGGTATCTGATGGCGTTCGGCGCGATGATGGCGCGGCTGCGGCAGGTGCGTGAGGGCGGAAGCTGGCATGTAAAGGTCTCGCTGGCGCAGACAGGACGCTGGCTGTGGAATCTTGGCAGAGTCGAGAACGGCCTCGCCGCAGCGGATCTCACCGCGGACGACGTGCTTCCGTTTATCGAGCAGAGCCCTTCAGGGTTTGGCGCGATGCAAAGCGTCCGTCATGCCGCCGTGATGTCGGCCACGCCGGCATTCTGGGATCGCCATGCGATGCCGCTCGGGTCGAGCGCAGCGGAGTGGCCGTCACGGTCGTGACGAGAACTTTCACTCAGCATCCAGCGATCACTACTCACGTCATGTGCTGCGGGACAAACTTTCAAACACAGATAATCGGCGAATGTGGCGATGTGCACTGAATTGTTAACGGGCTGGGCTGTATCTGCTTGACCGATCAATGTCCTATAGTGAAATTCGAGGCTGGCTGCCCTATCGAGAGCAATCTGCCGCGCCCTTTTAGCGCAGTCCCGGCGCCGTGGATCGACAAACAACCTATGCCAAGAATTTTTTCCGACCCAGAGGCGATCGCGGACGACATCATTCGCGAGGTCGGGACCAGGCTGGTGGTTGGTCTGCCGCTTGGTCTTGGCAAGGCCAACCACATCGTCAATGCGTTGTTTCGGCGCGCGGCGAGCGATCGCTCGATCCATCTGACCATTTTCACGGCTCTGACGCTGGAGAAGCCGACACCGTCGGCCGATCTTGAGCGGCGATTCATAGCGCCCGTGATCGATCGCTTGTTCGGCGGGTATCCCGATCTGGATTACGCCAAGGCGCTGCATGCCAAGACTCTGCCGCCGAACATCGAAGTCATCGAGTTCTTCTTCCTGGCGGGCAAATGGCTCGGCAATGCCTATCCGCAGCAGCACTACATCTCGGCCAACTACACCCACGCGTCGTCCTATCTGCTGACACGCGGCGTCAACGTGATCGCGCAACTGGTGGCCAAACGTGAAGTCGATGGCCAGACGCGCTACAGCCTGAGCAGCAACACTGACACGACACTTGACCTCATGAAGGCGCGTGCGGAGGGCCGCATTGCCTTCAAAATCGTGGCGCAGGTGAACTCCGAACTGCCGTTCATGCCGGGGCAGGGCGATCTGGCCGCCGACGAATTTCATGCGGTGCTCGACAGCCCGGAAACCGATTTTCCGTTGTTTGCTCCGCCGTCGGAGCCGGTCTCCGATACGAAATACGCAATCGGGCTTCATTCCGCGGGACTGATACGGGACGGTGGCACCCTGCAAATCGGCATCGGGCAGGTTGGGGATGCGCTGGCGCAAGGCCTGATCGTTCGTCATCGTGACAATAAAGCCTATCGCGAAATCATGTCGCGGCTCGCGCCCGCGCAGCCGCCGCGCGAAGCGGAGTCGTTCGCAACAGGTCTTTATGGCGTCAGCGAAATGTTCTTCGAGGCGTTTCTCGCGCTAATCGATGCAGGTGTGCTCAAGCGCGAGGTCGATGGCGCATTGCTGCATGCGGCGTTCTTCCTCGGCCCGAAATCCTTTTACCGCGCCCTGCGCGAGATGACGCCCGAGCAGATCGAGCGCATCCAGATGGTCCCGGTGTCCTTCACCAACCAACTCTATGGCGATGAGAACGCCAAGCGGCGGGCGCGCGTTGACGCGCGGTTTGTCAACAATGTGATGATGGCGACCTTGATGGGTGCCGCGATCTCGGACGGTCTCGAAAATGGGCAGGTCGTCAGCGGTGTGGGCGGACAGTACAATTTCGTGGCGCAGGCGTTTGCGCTTGAAGGCGCGCGCTCGATGTTGACACTGGAGTCGACGCGGGGCTCCGGCAAGACAGCGGCCTCAAATATCCGCTGGTCCTATGGTCACACCACGATTCCGCGTCACTTGCGCGATGCTATCATCACCGAGTATGGCGTTGCCGATCTCTGGGGCAAATCGGATGCTGACGTGATCGCGGCGATGCTGTGCGTCGCGGATTCACGCTTTCAACCCGAACTGATGCGGCAGGCCAAGGACGCAGGCAAACTGCCGAAGGCCTATGAAATTCCCGCCGCGCATCGCGAGAATTTCCCGGATCGCGTCGCCGCGGCCTTGAAGCCGTCGCGGGATGCGGGATTGCTGCCGGCATTTCCGTTCGGCAGCGATTTCACCGATGTCGAAAAGCGGCTGATCCCGGCGTTGCAGATTCTCAAAGAAGCCACCGCCAGCAAACTCAGTTTGCTTGCGCTTGCATGGCAGGGCTTTCGCGCTGGGCCGCCGGATACAGAAACCGCGGCCGGTCTCGCGAGATTGCAACTCGACCGGCCTCAGTCGTTTTCGGATCGGCTCTATAGGGCACTGGTTAGTGCCGCTCTCGCCCGGAGCCGCTATTAATCGCGCATGATTTGATCGGAAAGCCGGTTTCCACTTTTCCGGATCATGCTCAAGTTAGCGGTTTTTGAAATTCGGCTTCCGCTTATCGATGAAGGCCGCCATGCCTTCGGCGCGATCTTCGAGGGCGAATGTCGCGTGGAACAGATCGCCTTCGACGTTCATGCCCTCGGCGAGCGATGTTTCCAGCGCGCGATTGACTGCGCTCTTCGCCATCGCCGCGACCGGCCGCGACATCGCAGCGATCTTGTCGGCAATCGCAAGCACCTCTTCCATCAGCTTGTCGGCCGGGAAGATGCGGCTGACGAGGCCTGAGCGCTCGGCCTCCGCCGCATCCATCATGCGTCCGGTCAGGCACAGGTCCATCGCCTTGGATTTTCCGACGGCGCGGGTGAGGCGCTGCGTACCGCCCAGCCCCGGAATGGTGCCGAGGGTGATTTCCGGCTGCCCGAACTTGGCAGTGTCTGAAGCTATGATGATGTCGCACATCATGGCCAGTTCACAGCCGCCGCCAAGCGCATAGCCACTGACCGCCGCGATGGTCGGCTTTTTACAGGTCGCGACGCGGTCGCCGCCAATGTCCATAAAGTCCTGGCTGAACATGTCGATGAACTGTTTCGGCTGCATTTCCTTGATGTCGGCGCCGGCGGCGAATGCCTTTTCGTTGCCGGTGACCACGATGCAACCGATGGCCTCGTCTTCTTCGAGGTCGTCGATGGCCGAGGCGATTTCGCTGAAGACATCGAAGGAGAGGGCATTAAGCATTTTGGGCCGGTTGATCTGCACGATGCCGACCGCGCCCTTGCTCTCAACGATGATGTGTTCGAATGCCGTCATGTTTTTGCCCCTTGAAGAATGTCGGAAATCAGCGCGTGCCGCCGTTGGCCGCAATGTGCCTTCCGGGACCTGTCTCTGCAAGACCGGCGATGCAGGGCCGATCGTCACTCAATCCAACAAAAACGCCGGTTCGCGGGGGGCGCGGACCGGCGTTTGCGTCTGATGCAGATGGTGTTTGCGTCAGGCGATCATCAAGCGGGCCGCCGATGCCAGCGTCAGCAGGCTTCCGAAGGCGATGAAGATCTTCCCGATCAACGAGGTTTTGCTCCAGGGATCACTGTCGTCGGACTTGAACACCGGCTTGTCTCCCGTCGAGACCGGCCGCAGGATTTTGCTGTTGGGGGTCGATGTTGGCGGCGGAGATGCAGCGGGCGGAGTTGGAGCGTTGAGATGTTGCGCCACCGCGGCGTCTGCCGTCGCTGCGCGGTCGGCATCGGTCAACTGGTCAGCGGCCGCGAGTTGCGTGCCAGCCACAACGTCGGTGCTGTCGAGGGCGGCAATATTCCGTGCTTCGTCATCCGCCAACGCTTGGGCGCGGGCATTGGCCACCGACACCGGTAATTCGTTCTTGCTTGCATCGGCCACGAGCTTGTTCTCGGCGGGCGGTTTGCCGGCAAATTTTCGTGCAAGGACTCTGGCTTTCGACGCAACCTTGGACGCCGTTCTTTTTGCGTGCCGCGCCTGGGCCGTTCGGGATTTTTTCGCAGCGTGAACGCGCTGCTTCTTGAATTTCGACAGAACGATCGGACGATCGGCGGCGGCTACGCTGGTTTTCGCGGCCTTCGCTGTCTTGGCAGTTGATTTGGCAGCCATTGCGGGCTCGCCCGAAAAGCTCATCCAGATTCCGGCAGCAGCAACTAAGGCCGCTAAACCTGCACTCCTTATCCGCATGGCAATTTCCCCTTTTGCCAGATTCTCCAGCACAGGGAACAGACCGGTGCGGAATGGCCACAGGACGGCAGAAAAAGGGAATCTTGTGATCTTTTGCCCTAAAAACGACTCAGAGCAGATGCCCCAGGATCGGGCTGCCCGGTTCCCCAACGGCCTTTCTCACGATTGCGTGATTGCAATTTCTGCCCGTAACACTTTAGGAACAGGAGCGAATTTCCTTGATAGGAGCGCGCGTGCGCGGACGTGAAGACGAGTGGACCGATCTGATGCGATCGGCCAATGCCGGAGACAACGCCGCATATCATCGCCTCCTCAAGGCCGTGACGCCGGTCCTGAGAGCAGGGGCGCGTCGCGGTCTGGCGCGGGCCGGTCAGCCGGTCGACCAATCCGAGGACATCGTGCAGGACATCTTATTCGCTGTGCATCTGAAGCGGCATACGTGGGACACGAACGCCCCGTTCGCTCCTTGGCTGTTCGCCATTGCCCGCAACAAACTGATCGATGCTTTGCGCCGCCGCGGTCGGCGGATATTCGTCAACATCGACGACTTTTCGGAGACGCTGGCGGGTGCGCCGGTTGAGGAGAGCGTTCCGGCCAGCGAGGTCACAACCCATCTCAACGGGCTGCCGAAGCGGCAGCGGGACGTGCTGCAAGCGATCGCCGTCGACAGCGCCTCGATCAAGGAAACGGCGGCGAAGCTTTCGATGACCGAGGGTGCGGTACGTGTGGCGTTGCATCGGGGGCTGACTGGCCTCGCCAACAAACTGCGGAAAGAGTGACCATGGATACCAACGATCTCATCCGCACGCTCGCCGCCGACAACGAGACGCACGAGCGCCCTGTCGGAAATCTGCTGCTGGTTGCACTGATGCTTGCGGTGCCGGTCTCGACCGCGCTGTTCCTTGCCGGGCTTGGTGTGCGGTCTGACGTTATGACCGCTATGCGCAATCCGTTCTTCGATCTGAAATTCGTGATTACCATGGCGCTGGCCGCGGCCGCCATCGCCATCAGCCTGCACCTGTCGCGGCCGGAAGCTTCGCTTGGACGCTGGGCGTGGCTGCTGGCTATTCCTGTCGGATTGCTCGGCATCGGCATGATGAGCGAGATGATGATGCCGAATCGCGCGCCGATGCCGACGCGGATGATGGGTACCAATTCGAAGGTATGCCTGATAGCCATCCCGATGCTGTCGTTGCCGTTGCTGGCGGCCGCGTTGTTCGCCTTGCGTCGCGGCGCGCCATCGCGACCGGCCGTGGCCGGCGCGTTCGCCGGATTGCTGTCGGCGGGACTGGCTGCGACGCTATACGCCGCGCACTGCACCGACGATTCGCCGATGTTCGTGGCGACCTGGTACACGATTGCCATTGGGTTCGTCGCGGCGATTGGCGCGCTCGCAGGATCGCGTGTCTTGAGATTCTAGATCCGCGGTGGCTCAGGCGACCGATATCAAGCCGGCTCGGTCTGCGCGGTGTCCTGTCGCATGCGGTAGAAACGCAGCACTTGCTGGGCAGTGGATGGGCGCAACATATCGTAGCTCGATTTGTGATCGTCGATATTCTCGATCTCGGTTTCCGATGTGCCGCCCCCCAATTCAAGAACGAGCTTGAGAGACATCCAGGACAGCCCGGCGACCTTGGCGAGAACCATCAATCCTTCCGATCGCGACTCGATCATCATGTTTTCGACCGTCGTGACCGGAACGCTCGCACATATCGCGAGTGCGGCACAGGTTTCCTCGAACCGTCCGGCGGCGGCAAATTCGGCAATCTGCCTTTCGTCGAGGCGTCCGTCGTCAGAGAGAGACTTTACAAGCCGATAGGCATTGGCCGCTTTCTCGCCACCTGCTCCGTGATCGACGTTGAGAGCTGCCTGCTTGACGGCCGCCGAGATGTCGTCCGCCGCGCGCGGGTTGGCGGCTTGGAGCCGCGCCCGCACGGAGTCCGAGGCTCTTGCGATCAGCTTGAGATAATGCGGCCTTGGAATTCCTCGCCTTGTTCCGAGGCATGTCGCCAGTTCATCATTGCCCTCTGCGCGAGAAACAAGCTCTGTGAAACCCTTGTCCGAAAATTCTGCGCCAGGATTGTTGACTGCGCTCTCGACGACTTCGTTGTTGCCGCGCTCGACCAGAACGTCGGTCACCGCGTTGCTCAGGACTTTGCGTTTTGAGATCGCAAGCAGATGGCCCTGACTTTTGCTGCGCGCGTTTGCGATCAGCATATCGTCGTTCAGTCTTTCCGAATGCGACAGCACCGGCGCGGCAATTTCGATCTCGTCATCGAAAGCCAGCGTATAGATCAAGCGTGGCGGCGCTTTAGGTACGGGCGCGAGGCGTTTTGCGAGCAGTGATTTGGCGGAGGTCTCGATTTCCTCGATCAGGCAATGAAAAACGTCATCGAAAACCTCGATCTGCTCGTCGGAGTAGTCCGCCACACCGTACAGAAAGAGATCGGTGACCCGGCGTAACGTTTCCACGCGGCGCGCGACGGTACCGTGCGCGAGAGCATTTTGCAGTTCATCGAGAAGATTTGCGGGTCGCGCTGTTGGTCTCGAACTCATGACTTTCTGTCCTGGAAACGCCGAAGCAAGAAATGCCAGCCAGGTTCTTGGCTGACGGAAATGTAAACTAGCCCGAGACAACCCGATTTCGCCCCATGTCCTTGGCCTTGTAGAGAAGCTGGTCGGCACGGGCGAGAATGCTGTCCGCGGTGTCATCCGCGCGAAGCGTGGCCAGGCCTGCTGACATTGTAACGCTCATGTCCTGTGAAATTGCGCTCCAGTCGAGAGCCGCCACGATTCCGCGCAGCCGGTCGATGGTGCGCAGCGCGGCGCCGTCCGACGTCTCCGGAAGAATGAGCAGGAATTCCTCGCCGCCGTAACGGCCGAACTTGTCGATGCTGCGAATGTTGGCGAATACGGTGATGGCAAAAGCTCGCAACGCTTCATCGCCGGCGGGGTGACCAAAGCGGTCGTTGATCCGCTTGAACCAGTCGAGGTCGATCAGGGCGACGGCGCAAGGTACATTGCTGCGCCGGGCGTGAATGATTTCCTCGTCGAGCGTCTGCATGATGGAGCGGCGGTTGAGCGATCCGGTCAACTCGTCGAGTTCGGCAAGTTCCTCGATCCGCTGATAGGCTTTCTTCAGTTCGATACCGCGTTTGTAGAGAGACTCGTGCAGCGAACTGCTGAACAGCCCGACGATCATGCCGCGCCCGAGCACCAGAATGAAAACCAGCATGGTCGCGAAGCGCTCCAGCGGCGTGCCGGTGGGCATGCCGATGGGTTTGTCAGTCAGGAGAAACAAGGCCGTCAGGCCGACGGAGGCCATCGTCCAGCCGATGATGGTTTGACGGGGGGTGGAACGCAGTGCGCCAAACGTGAAGACCAGAAAAATTGAGCAGAGGAACAGGGCGCCGACTTCCGGCGCGAAGTACAAGAACACCAGCATGATCATCAGGCTGATGCTGGTTTGCTGCGAAATGAAGTAGTGATCCCGGAACCGGTCGTTCACCTTGGCTTCGGATATCGCGATATACACCGCGACCGACAGCAGTCCACAAGCCGCGTAAGCCGGGGCAATCACGAAGCTCGTGGCGCCGGCGTAGGCGTAGATCAGCAGGATCGAGGCGTCGATCATATAGCTGACGCCGGTCATGTCGAGCATTTGCCGCCGCTGTTTTGCGCGGCGTGCGAGAACCTCTGGTGACAATTCGATCTCGACGGCCGAATGCTTTCGGTCGAGACCGCCTATCAGGGATACGGGGGCCGATGACGTTGCGCCGCGCATGAACTCGCCGTGAAGAGATGCAATGCGGGACTGTAGGCGGGAAAGCCTTTAGGTTTGGTATCATTGAGAAGACTGGTGAAAACCTGAACAGGCTGTCTGCCCCGGATTGGTCGAAGTTCGCCGGGAATGGTTGAGTTTAGGTAAAAATATACCTCTTTCCGTCACAAGGACCAGGCGACTTGCCCTTGTTCATGATTCAAGGGCATTTTGCGCTTCGCCAATCCGGACAATTTCGGGAAATCGCGAAGATTTTCACCGATTTGATCGAACCGGTTCCCAGTCGCATGCGACCAACCTTGCGAGACGGCCATTGAGTGCAACCCACGCGACATCGGACGAGGTTCTGATCGGTCGCATCGCCCAAGGTGACCGGCTCGCCATGCAGGTGCTTTACGGAAGGCACCATGTACGGGTGTTCCGCTTCTCGCTGAGGCTCGTTCGAAACGAGTCCATCGCGGAAGATCTCATCAGTGAGGTTTTCCTCGATGTGTGGCGTCAGGCCGGCAAGTTTGAGGGCCGGTCTGCTGTCTCTACGTGGTTGCTGGCGATCACCCGGTTCAAGGCCCTGTCCGCCCTGCGCAAGAGGAAGGACGCGGAACTGGACGACGAGACGGCTGCCGCGATCGAGGACACGTCCGACAATCCGGAAGTTACCGTCGCCAAGAAGGATACGAGTAACGCATTGCGGAATTGCCTCACCGCACTTTCGCCAGAACATCGGGAGATCGTCGATCTCGTCTACTACCACGAGAAGTCCGTGGAAGAGGTGGCCGAAATTGTAGGCATCCCGGAGAATACGGTGAAGACGCGCCTGTTTTACGCGCGAAAGAAATTGGCCGAGTTGCTCAAGGCAGCCGGCATAGAGCGAGGTTGGCCATGACTTCAGCGAGCAAGCCTGCCACGAGCAAGCAAACCGATCGTGAGCCCACCGAGATTGAGGCTCTGTTGCCGTTCCATGCTGCGGGCACGCTCAACCTGCGTGACGCCCGCCGCGTCGATGAGGCGCTCGCCAGCGACCCCGATCTGGCGCGGCAATACGCGGCGATCCAGGATGAATACGCTGAAACCATCCTGCTGAACGAGAGCCTTGGCGCGCCGTCGTCGCGAGCCATGCAGAAACTGTTCGCGGCCATCGATGCCGAGCCGGCGCGCAAGGGCGCGACGTTCAATCCCGTAATGCGTATCGCCGGGTTCTTCTCAAGTCTGTCACCGCGGACGCTGGCTTATGCAGGTGTCGCCGGTGCGGTGTTGGTCCTGCTGCAGGCAGGGGTAATCGGAACTGTGCTGGTCAAGGATCGCGCGGGCGACAATTTCCGGACGGCCGCATTTCCGGCCCAGTCGACAGCCGGCACTTTTGGTCTGATCCGCTTTGCGCCCGATGCCAAGGCCGACGAGATCACGCAATTGCTCAACACGTACAACGCATCCATCGTTTCTGGTCCGAAGGCCGGCATGTTCCGTGTTCAGTTCGGCGACAAGGCCTTGTCGAAACAGGACGCGGCGCAGCTTATGACGCGCCTCCAGGCCGAAAAGATTATCAGCCTCGTCGTGAGCGCCGACTAGTTCTTGGGTATCCGTGCGGATGCCGCGATAGATTGCATCCCGAGCTTGGCCGTCGATCTTGGCGTGAAGCCTCGGGCGGTCAGGGACATCATCGGCGCGCCGTGCTGGCGCACCCATGAATTTGCGAGGGCGTCAGATGACCGAGACAGGCAAAGGCAAGGGGGATTTCATCCGAAAGGCCCGCCTCATGCGGTCCGTGCGATCGATCGCAGTCGTGGCGTTGATCCTCAATCTCGCAGCTCCGCAGGCGTTCGCACAGTACGGCGGCATGAGCATGCGGACAGGTCCCAGTATGAACGTGGGGCCGCGCATCAACGTCAATCCGACGATACGCTACTCGCCGAACATCCGATATGATGGATATGACGATCCGAGGCCGCGTCCCCGCATCATACAGGAGCTGAATCAAGGCCCGCCGGACGATGACTACACGCCGCGTCGCCGCGCCAGCAAGGCGAAGCCAAAACCAAGACCCGCCGTCACGGACAATACCTTCGTCGCGAAGGAAGTGTTGATCGAGATCGCGGGCAACCCGACGGACGCGCAGGCCGATGAGCTTGCGCGGCGCCACCGTCTGACGCGGGTTCAGTCGCAGAATTTCCCGCTGACCAACAGCACGTTTTTCCGCTGGCGGATTCCTGACGGACGCTCGGTTGATACGGTGGTGCGCGAGCTAGTTGCCGGCGGAAGCGTCAAGGCGGCACAGCGCAACAACATCTTCAAGCTGCAACAGAACGCGACCCCCGCGACTGCGAAATCCCAAGGCGATCCTGTGCAATATGCGCTTGCCAAGATGCGGCTGCCTGAAGCGCATGCGCTCTCGGTCGGAGCCGATGTGACGATCGCAGTGATCGATTCCGGAATCGACGTGACCCATCCTGAACTGGCCGGCGTGATCACCGGCACGTTTGACGCGCTCAACAATGGTGAAGGACCGCATCCTCACGGCACCAGCATCGCGGGCGTTATCGCCTCCCATGCACGCTTGATGGGAACGGCGCCGTCGTCGCACCTGCTGGCGATCCGCGCGTTCGGGTCCCAGAAGAGCGGTGCGGAAAGCACGTCTTTCCTGATCCTGAAAAGTCTCGACTACGCGCTGGCGAAGAATGCGCGGATCATCAATATGAGCTTCGCGGGGCCGCACGATCCGGCGATGGAGCGTGGGCTTGCCGTCGCCGCCGCAAAGGGCATCGTACTGGTCGCGGCTGCCGGCAATGCGGGCGTGAAGTCGCCGCCGCTCTATCCTGCGGCCGATCGCAACGTGATTGCTGTGACGGCCACCGACCAGTCGGATCGGCTGTTCGCGCAGTCGAATCGCGGCAGCTATGTCGCGATCTCTGCGCCTGGCGTGGATATTCTGTCGCCGGCGCCTGATGGCAAGTATCAGATGTCGTCCGGCACCTCGCTGTCCGCTGCTTACGTCAGCGGCGTGGCGGCGCTGATCATTGCCCGTAACCCTGAGATTTCATCCGCGGAGGTTCGCGCCACATTGATATCGACGGCGCGCGATCTCGGGCCACAGGGTCGCGACGACCAGTTCGGGGCGGGGCAGGCCGATGCGTTCAGCGCTGTTTCGGCAGTGACTCCCGCGCCAGTGGCGGCCGCATCGGACAGCACGTCCAAACGCTGACGGCGCAATTTACAGGCTTGTTTGACCGGCCAGCGCGATCCGGGAGGGTGCGCAAGCCGTTTTGATACGAATTTTGCTGCGAAATGTATTTTTGTGAAAGACACTGCGGCATGCAGAATCAATTTGGGGGAATTGGATTTGTGACGCGTGCGGCCCTGATCCTGGCCTTCGCTTTCTGTCCCGCGTCGCTTTACGCACAGTCGCTTGAGGACCAGATCGGCACGGCGCTGCAAGCGAGGAAGCCGCTGACGCGCAGTCTTACGGCCGCGCCGGACCCGAAGGCCGCCGCAGAGAAGCAGGTTGTTGATCGTTTGCGGGCCCGCTCGATCAGTGTCGAACCTGCGCAGGCGCCGACTGCCGATGAGCGAGCGCAGATCGCGGACATCGCGCGCGACAAGCCGGCTATCGATCTCGAAATCCTGTTTGAATACAATTCAGCCGACATAAGCCCGAAGGCGGTGCCGGCTTTGGTTGCGCTCGGCAATGCGTTGTCGCGGCAGGATCTGAAGGGGACGGTGTTTTTCATTAACGGTCATACCGATGCGGCGGGTGGTGCGGACTACAACCAGATGCTGTCGCAACGCCGCGCGAATTCCGTGCGGCGCGTGCTGATCGAGCAATACAGGCTCGCTCCCGATACGCTCATCGCGGCAGGCTTCGGCAAGGAGCAGCTCAGGAACCCGGCCAACCCGCTTGGCGAGGAGAACCGCCGCGTGCAAATCGTGAATACAACCGTACAGGCAGCGGCGGGGCGTTGATGCCTGAACCCGCCCGGCTGCTGACGCGACCAATCCGTGGCGTTGATTGCGAAGCCAATGGTTTTGAGGGGACATATTGATGAGCGGGTTTGCGGAGACTGCTCTGCGTGCGTTCGGCATCGCGGTTGCAGCGGGTCTGGTTCTCGGCGCCGCCGGATCGTCCACCGCGCAGGATGCGAAGGGGAAGGATGCGCCAGCAGTGGCGAGCGCAATCGCCGCGCCGTCGGATTCCGTGGCGAAGGCTGCATTCGATGTTCTCGACAAGCACTGCGCACGTTGTCATCAGCAAGGCAAACTGGTTGATCGCGAGCGGCCCGCGAAGAACTTCGGCAATGTTCTCAAGCTCGATGAGCTCGCGACCAACCCGCATTACATCCTGCCGGGCAATCCGCTGGGGTCGAAGCTGTTCCGCCAGATCGTCGACAAGGAGATGCCTTACGACATCTACTACGAGGGCTCGTCGCATGCGCCGCCTTCGGAGGCCGATCTCAAGGCGCTTGAAAGCTGGGTCAGTGCGCTCGGCACCAGGGCCGTTGCCAGTTGCGAAACCCATAAGTTTGTGACGCCCGACGACATGGTGTCCTTCATGGTGTCGGATCTCGACAAGCAGCGGCCGCAGCGCCGGGCGGCGACGCGCTACCTGACCCTGACCCATCTCACCAATATCTGCGTCGATCCGGCTGCGATGAAAGTCTATCAGCAGGCTGCGGTGAAGTTTCTTAACTCGCTGAGCCGCTCATCCGACGTCGTCAAGCTGGAAACGATTGATCCGGAAGGCAGCATCCTGCGCTTCAACCTTCTCGATCTCGGCTGGAAACCCGCCGACTGGGACAACGTGATCGCGGTCTATCCCTACAATGCCGTGCCGGATTCCGAATCCAGTCGCACGCTCGCCTTGGGTGCAGCGACGCCGATGCCATATGTGCGCGCCGACTGGTTCGCGTTCACCGCATCCCAGCCGCCGCTCTATGACGTGCTGCTCCAGTTGCCGAACACCTTCCAGCAACTTGCGAGAGAGCAGGGCGTCGACGTCGAGGGAAACATCCGCAACTTCGTCGCGCAGCGTGCCGCGTTCCAGCGCTCCGGCGTCAGCCAGAACAACCGCTTGATCGAGCGGCATCCGTCGCGCAGCGGATTTTTCTGGACCTCGTATGATTTCGCAGGCAACCGCGACCGTCAGAGCCTGTTCGACTTCCCGCTTGGTCCGAGCGGGCCGAACGCTTTCCATCATGATGGCGGCGAGACGATCTTCAGCCTGCCGAACGGCTTCCAGGCCTACTATCTGAACACGGCGAAGGGCGAGCGGATCGACAAGGGGCCGACTGCCATCGTGCGCGATCCGTCGCGCAAGGACTTTGCGGTGACCAACGGCATTTCCTGCATGGGTTGCCACGATCAGGGCATGCGGAAGGCCAAGGACGACGTGCGCGAACTGGTTCTGAAGGGACGGGTCTTCCCGAAGGACGTCCGCGATGCGGTGGAAGGATTGTATCCGCCGCATGACAAGATGGATGCGTTGATCGAAGACGACGCGAAGCGGTTCGCGGATGCAATGAAGCGCGCCGGCCTCGATTCGACGCTGAAGCTGAATGGCATCGAAATGATCAACGCGCTGGCCAAGCGTTACGAGGATGATCTCGACCTGACGCTGGCGGCGTCAGAGTTGGGCCTCAAGAAGTCCGAGTTCAATGAAGGCGTCGCGGATGTCGATCAGAAGTACCGGCCCCTGGTCCGACGGCTGGCGCAGGGAGCGGTTCCGCGTGATCAGTTCGAGGTGTCGTTCCGCGGGATTGCGCCTGATCTCACCGATCTCAAGATTGTCGCCGTCAGGAATGCGCGACCCTCTCAGCCCGTGCCACAACCGATCCGCAACAGCGATGACCTGTCCCTGACGTCGGACCGTGACAGCTACCGCCTCGGCGATACGCCGATCTTTACCGTCGTGGCGCCGCGTGATTGCTTCCTGACCCTGACCGACATCGACGAACGGGGCGAGGGGACCGTGCTGCTGCCGAACACCTTTCAACGGGACAACTTCATCAAGGCCGGGGTACCGATCCAATTCCCCGGTGCCGGTGCGCCATTCCAGTTCCGGATGAAGGACAAGGGGATCGAGACCGTGACCGCTGTCTGCGCGACGCAGGCTGGGGGCGGTGATCGCATCCAGCACGACTTCAACAAGAACCAGTTCACGCCGGTACCGAATTACACCCGGACTCTGGCGCGCTCGATTGCTGTTGAAGCCGTCAGGCCCGGCACGCCCTCGGTCGCGGGTACGACCAATACCGGCACGGCCGCTGTCTCAGGTCGTGAGCCGCCGCCGGCGGGGTCGAGGACGTCGCTCCGCGCCGCGATCAGGCTCCAGGTGCGTTAATCATCCGCGAGTTTCGTGGCCGGCTTTCCGCCCGGGTCACGAAAGTTGCATGTATCTGTGGCAAAAGTTGAGATACGTATTGTGCTTGTTGTGAAGCTTGAGCGATTCGTTGCGTTTGCGTGATTTTCTGAACGTGTTTTTTCAGCGGTTTTTCTTGGAATCGAAATGGCCAATTCCGGCGATGCCGATCGTGGGCGAAGTGTCGTAGCGCGCTGGCGCATGCTGGCGGAGCGACGGCTTGATTATCTGATTGAACTTTACGAGACGGGCCGCTGGAAGGTCTATTACAAGGAGCCGGAATTCCTGAAGGTCATTCAGGAAGCCCGGGTGGCGCTGGCCACATGGGAGCAGCTTGCTCCCCCCGATCCGGTTCAGGACAAACCGGTCGAGGTCGCAATCGCGCAAATAGAAAACGCCGCCGTTCTGCCGTCACCATTTACGCAGATGCCGTCAACGCACGGCGTTGAGGCCAAGGACGATCTGCGCAAAGCGTGAGGTTCCTTCCTTACCCAGGTCGGCCGTCACGGTCTTCGCATGATCGAGTCCGACGATCGCGGAACCCCTCGATCCCGAAATCAGGTTGTTGCTGACCAGTGCCGTGCCGGCGCCGGACACTACCGATACGCCGATCCCGACAAAGGCGTTGCGCACCACGTTGCCGGTGATAGTCACATCGCGCAGATACTTTCCCCAGCCGGCCATGATTCCGAACGAGGGGGCGTTCTCGATCACATTGCCGGTGACTGCGGCGTCCGCTTCCACGACGATGCCAATACCCGCGTCATCGTCCGGCGCAGTGCCGATCGGGCGCTTTGGCAACATATTCCGGATGACATTGCCATGGACGGTTACTATGCGGCCGCCTTCGTTGAAATTGGCCACGGATACGCCGACCGCGCAGATATCGACGGTGTTGTTGGCGATCACCGCGCCTTCGAATGCGAACTCCGAGTAGAGCGCCACCTCGCGGACGTTGCTGACGCTATTGCCGGTGATCTGGATGTTCGATGCCGAGTTGCCGCGCACGGCCGAATAATCGCAGTTGCGGATGCGGTTGCCGCTGACAATGACGTTGCCTGCGCGGAACGCATTGATGGCGTTGCCGTGCTGGCCGGAGCCGCCGGGACCTGCCTTGATGTCATCGATACGGTTGTTGATGACGATGGTGCCGTCATCGCCGATCGTATGACGCAGGATTTCGATGCCGTTGTCTGACGCGTCCTGAATGGTGTTCTGCGCGACCAACAGCCCAAGCGCGTCGAACGACGTGAATGCCGTGTTCGCTGTCTTGCGGATGGTGTTGCCGCTGACTTCGCCCGCGATGCTTTCGAACCAGATGCCGTTTCCGCCGCTGCCGACGATGTCGCAGTCCTGGACACGGACATCGAGGCCATTCTCGAAGTGCACCAGGCCGCGCCGGTTGGGGAGTTTGATTCCGGAGCCGTCGAGCGTGAGGCCGGTGAGGGCGATACCGCTCGCGCCGCCGCTGCCGACCAGCGACGATCCGCCGGTGAATTGAAGAACTGTTGCGCCGCGGACGCCGACAAGCTGGGCGCCGTTCGGCAGCTTCAATGCGCCGGTGCGATAGGTGCCCGGCGGCAGCACCAATGGCACTTGAGCGTTGGAAGATTCATTGATGGCACGCTGGAGAGCGCGGGTCTGGTCATCGGGGCTGTTCGGCCGCACGCCGTATTGTGTGGCATCACGGCCTAGCGTTGATGTCAGCAGGGCGGCGCGTGCAGGCGCAGGTGCTGTCGTCAACGCACCTGCTGCCGCACCGGCGGCGGTAGCGTTGATGAGATTGCGGCGGCTGATGTCCATGCGGCGGCCCGATCGGTCTGACTGCGTTTCCAGACCTGAAACGCATCGTAAGACCTAATGCAGGAATGCAGCGAACGATGCCCACGTACGCGCGTTCGCGCACGATTGTCGATAGTAGGGTTAATGGAATCGAGTCGGAGAAACCGTTAAATCGGCGCGTTGTGCGGCGTGAACAGGCGGCCTTTCTCGACCACGAACACGACAGCAAGCGCCACCACCGAACTCAGCAACGCACCAGTTGCGAGCGGAATCAGTGTGCCGTCATAGTATTGGCCGATCGCGGTGCCGACTGCGATTCCGATCAGCGTCGTGACCGACCCGAACAGCGACGAGGCGGTTCCCGCGATATGTCCCTGAGGCTCCATCGCCAGCGCGGCAAAATTGGAAAACATCAGTCCGAATGTAAACAGGCTGGCTGCGGCAAGGATCATGAACAGGGAGAGCGGAAGCCATCCGGCGAGGGCTGCGGCCAACATGACGGTGGCGATGGCGAGTTGGCCGACGAGCGCGATATGCGAGATCATGCGCATGCCGTAGCGGCCGACAATGCGTGAGTTCAGGAAGCCGGCGACGGCGATCCCGATGGCGATCGCGGCGAACGCCAGCGGAAAGTAATGGCCAAGCCCATAGACGCCGGTGAATATCTGCTGCGACGACAAGACGTAACCGAACAGGATACCCTGCACGCTGCCAGCGGCTAACGCGTAACCAAAGGTTTGCCGGTTCCTTATTGCCTGAAGAAAATTGTTCGCCACCTCGCCGACGGCGAGGGATTTGCGCTCGGTGGGCGGCAATGTTTCTGGAAGGCGAATGATGATCCAGCCCAGCATCAGCACCCCATAGACCAGCAGCACGACGAAAATGCCATGCCATTCCGCGAGCAGCATGATGGCTTGACCGAACGACGGCGCAATCACCGGCACCGAAATGAAGATCATCATGGCCAGCGACATCACGCTCGCCATGCGGCGGCCGCTGTAGCAGTCCCGCACGATGGACGTGGCGATCACCCGCGCCGCCGCGGTGCTCAGTCCCTGCAGTCCGCGCGCAAGCAGCAGCGTCTCGAAGGATGGCGCGACAATCGCGAGCAGGCTGGCGATGCCGTAGACGATCAGTCCGCCGATCAGGATCGGCCGCCGCCCGAAACGATCCGCCAGCGGCCCGATGATGAACTGCCCGGCTCCGAAGCCGGTCAGGAACACGGACAGGACGGCCTGCACGCGGTTGGCGTTGCTGATGTGGAATGCCGAGGCCACGTCAGGGAGGGCGGGCAGCATCAGATCCATGGCCAGCGGATTGAGCGCCATGATGGCGGCCACGATGGCCACGAACTCGCGAAAGCCCATCGGGCGATGGGTTGATGAAACCCAGGCGTTGCCGCTGGTAACGGTCATGAAAAACGGCTCGCAAAGAGGAGCCGTATGTTTAAGCGGTCATGTTGCGCCGCACAACCTCACTTCGTGAATGGCTGGCAAGCGGAATTGGGAATGAGGCGTTGGATCGCCGATCGCTCGGCCAAGCCCGTCGATGAAATCCATCGACAAGTTCACACCTCCAAGACTCGACAATCTGAATATATTCCCATAGGACTATATTCATGTGAATGGAGGTGAAGGTCGATGATGGAGTTGAATGGGGAAAGGGCGCTTCTTGCTGAACTGAAATACCAACTTGTCAGTGTTGTATGGGAATGGAAGTTTCGTAGATTGGTGCGAGCGTTGAAGGCTAACTTCAATCCGGCCCAGCCGCGCGATGAGCGCGGCTGGTGGACGGACGGAGTGGGCGCGAACGATCCTCGCGTCATGTCGGACGCGACACCCGACGGCTGGATTCCCGGCGCGCAGTATGCGGGTAACGGGCATCATTTTGTGCCGCGTGGCGTTTTCACGAACGACAAGTACGATTTCTCGCCGGAGACAACGAGAGCATTTGACTCGGAAACCACCGGTCACTTGAAGGACCCATCGAGCAATCAATACGATGGGGTACATCGTACTTATAATAAGGAGGTAGAGGAAAAGCTTGACCAATTTCTCGAGAGAAACGATGTCACATCGCGAGAGATGACTCCGGATCATGCGAAGTCTTTCGCTGACGAAATCAAAAAATCGAGAGATCCGAGAATACGCCAACTTAACCAGCGAATTTATATGCGCGAGATCATGCGCAGCCTTCGTCTCTTTCGTGGCCGGGAATAGGGGGCAAAACCATGGCAACAGATGAAGAAATTCACGATCAAACTTGGAATGCTCTCTATCGTGCGATCGTCGATTTTTTGAAGCCGTATGGAAAAGAAGATGCGTGCGGCAATGGCGACTATTGGGTTGTTGAAGACGACTACGGCGGGCGGCGCCAAACCATCGATGTTTTCAACCTGAAGATGTTCGACGTCGAGATAATAAAAGGTCTTCGGAGGCTGCTGCAGAACCTTCCGGGCTGGGACATTGCTCTCGTTCTCGATACGCCAGGTGTTGGAGAAACTATTCCATTCATGGGCGTGACCATCCGTAGGCACGAGATCATCGACGGGCTACAGCGGCAATATCTGCCCGTGCGATTTCAGCACTTCAAGATTCCCGGGAGTCGGCCTGGAACGGGCTATGACTAGCTGCGAAGCCGTGAGCGTATTGCAAGTGTCGCCATTTTCATGAGCATCGCTTCGCCAGCGTCCACCAGTTGCTCGAACGTGACCCGGCTCGCAGCGCCTGCGCGGCGGTGTGCCGCGTCACGCGGCACCAGCGGAACATGGACAAAAGCGGCGAAGCGGGGACCGGCTTTCCTTGGGGCATGATTTTCTCCGAAAACCGGGTCCCACTCTTCGGAATCATGCCGCGCATGGGTGGCTTCGATGGCGCGCCAACTCAGGTAGTTGCAGAGATAGTATCCAGCGTTCAGCGAAGCGCGAGCGTCTATGCCCGTGCTTTGCGCGGCGCGCAGCAGCCTGAGCGTGTGCGGTCCGAACCGCCGTGTCGAATCCGGACTGCGTACGATCATCCGGCTGCGCACCTGCGCATGTTCGGCATCGGGCCAGATCTGGGTGACGGAGTTGCGCGCGCGAGTCTCGATACGAACGAAAGGCGTGCGAGTCGCGAGGCCGAACATCAGCAGTGCATCAGGCCGATGGGTTGCGATCAGCGCAGGCAATTCGCGATCGACCGCGCTGTAAGTCACCGGGAAAACATGTCCGATCCGTTCGACATCGTCGAGCGCCGGGCGGCGCAGACGCAGCAGCCGCTCGACCAGCTTTTCTGTCGGATTGTAAGGGGCCCCGGGAAAGGGCTGAAAGCCGGTGACGAGAATACGCGGCTTGTCGCCCATCACTAGTTCCTGAATCCGAAGTTCGCCTCATTTGCAGCACGTTCCATAGCGAACTTCGGATTCAAAAGGACGCTAGAAAATAACAATTCTAGTGTGGTTTTGGTTCGCAAGTCCGTAAATGAGCGTGCTGAGTAAATATTACGGACTTGCGAACCACCACACTAGTCCAGCAGCGCCGAAATTGTTTCCGCCGCGAGCGCGGGGGTCATGCGGCCGTTGGCAACGGCGGCTTCGGTTTGCTTCACCTTGGCGCGGATCGCCGGATCGGATCGCAGCCGCGCATGCAGCCGGTCTTCCAGAATGGTCCACATCCACTTGACCTGCTGGTGCCGCCGCCGGGTCTCGAAGTCGCCAGATGCGATCATCGCTGTGCGGTGTGCGAGAACTTTCTCCCACACGGCCTCGATCCCATCGCCGGTCAGGGCAGAATAGGTGAGGACGGGCGGAAACCAGTGCTCCGAGCGCGGCGCGAGAATGTGAAGCGCGGCGTTATACTCGGCGGCTGCCGCTTTAGCGCGCTTGAGATTGTCGCCGTCTGCCTTGTTGACGGCGATCATGTCGGCAAGTTCAACAAGGCCCTTCTTGATGCCCTGCAATTCGTCGCCTGCACCGGGCAGCATCAGCGCCAGGAAAAAATCCGTCATGTCGCAGACAGCCGTTTCCGACTGGCCGATGCCGACCGTCTCCACCAGCACCACATCGAAGCCGGCGGCTTCGCACAGCAGCATCGCCTCGCGCGTCTTGGCGGCGACGCCGCCGAGTGTGCCGGACGACGGGGAAGGGCGGATGAACGCATTGTCTTCGGCGGAAAGCAGCGCCATCCGCGTCTTGTCGCCGAGGATCGAGCCACCTGTGCGCGCTGACGACGGATCGACCGCCAGTACCGCGACCTTGTGGCCCTTGCCGATCAGCGCCATGCCGAGCGCATCAATGGTTGTGGATTTTCCGACGCCCGGCGACCCGGTGATGCCGACGCGAACCGCCTTGCCGGTGAGCGGCAGCAACGCCTGCACCAGTTCGCGCGCGTGCGCCTGATGGTCGGCGCGACGGCTTTCGATGAGCGTGATAGCGCGGGCCAGCGCAGCGCGGTCGCCGGAGCGGATATCGTCGGCAACTCGCGTGATCGGTATGATCGTCGTCATTTGTCTGACTTGCCGGCATCGGCCGGTCGATCGCCGCCGAAAATCGCTTCGCCTTCGAGCGACAGATACGGTTTCAGCACCGGCCACGGAACGAAGGCCTCATACGCCCCTTCTGCATAGGCGCCAACGGCATAAGGTGAATAGTTGAAAATCAGGCCCGAGCTCTTGCCGGTTTCGTTCGACGGAGCGAGTTCAGCCGCACCAATCTTCAGCAGTTTCGGCTCAAGGTTCCTGGCCCATTCGTCGCCGGGACTATCGGTATCGCGCTCTTTCTTCTCCGCCTTCAGCGAGACGATGATCGCCTTCACAACGGCCTTTAGGGCCGGGCCGTTGTCGGTCAGTTCCTTGAAAAAGGGGCGGATGCTGATGCGCTTATTCGCCGTGTTGTCCCAGAGAATGGTGTTGAGGTCCGTGTTGGGGTGAGCGCCGCCGGTGTAGGCATACTCGGTGCGCAACACGCTGACATAGCGCCCTGCCACGACAGATTGCGTAGTGTAGCTGCGCTCGAAACTCCAGGCACGGCCCTCGCGGAACAGTTCGGGAGAAGCCTTCATCTCCCTGGTGGCGTCAGCGAGGTTCTTCTGTGCCCATCGCTTGCCCTCGGCAAGCAGGTCGGCGGCAAGCGGCCCGTTCGCCTTGATCGCAACATCGAGCGATACGGTGATTTCGGCCGCCTTGGTTCTAAACGCGAGATCTGGCTTGGGTTCAGCCGTGCGGGCGGGAAGGGCATGACCAAAGGCCAGCATTACGCCCAGTGCGAGAGCCGTCGTCGCGTAGAGGCGTGTCGGGAGCATTGGCAAAGCGACGCTCACTCCGCCGCTTCACTGGAATGCCCGAGCCGCACGTTGAGCTTGCGGATCAATTCTTCCGCTGCGTCCGCGATCACGGTGCCCGGCGGGAAGATCGCTTCGGCCCCCGCTTTGTAGAGTTCATCGTAATCCTGCGGCGGGATCACGCCGCCGATGATGATCATGATATCCTCGCGGCCACGCTTCTTCAGGGCTTCCTTTAGTTCCGGAACGGCGGTGAGGTGCGCCGCCGCCAGCGACGACAGCCCGAGCATGTGGACGTCATTCTCGACCGCCTGACGCGCTGCTTCATCGGCGGTCGCGAACAGCGGCCCGATGTCGACGTCGAACCCGACGTCGGCGAAAGCCGAGGCAATCACCTTCTGCCCGCGGTCATGGCCATCCTGACCGATCTTGGCGACCAGAATGCGCGGGCGGCGGCCTTCCGCATCCTCGAACGTATCGATCAGCGCTGCAAGTTTTTCGACCCGGTCGGACATGGTGGCGGCCTCGCGTTTGTAAACGCCGGTGATGGATTTGATTTCGGCGCGATGACGGCCAAACACCTTTTCCATCGCATCGGAAATTTCGCCGACCGTGGCTTTCGCGCGCGCCGCGTCGATGGCCAGCGCCAGCAGGTTGCCGTTGCCTTCGCCAGCGCTGCGCGTCAGTGCGGCAAGGGCAGCATCGACGTCGGCCTGTTTGCGTTCGGCGCGGAGACGCGCCAGCTTGTCGATCTGCAGGCGGCGCACGGTGGAGTTCTCCACCTTGAGCACGTCGATGGCGGCTTCATTCTCGGGCTTGTATTTGTTGACGCCGATCACGGCCTGCTTGCCGGCGTCGATGCGTGCCTGGGTCTTCGCGGAAGCTTCCTCGATGCGAAGTTTTGGCACGCCGGCCTCGATGGCTTTCGCCATGCCGCCGAGTTCCTCGACTTCCTGAATATGAGCCCACGCCTTGGCGGCGAGATCGTGCGTCAGCCGTTCCACATAATAGGAACCGCCCCATGGGTCGATGATCCGGGTGGTGCCGCTTTCCTGCTGCAGGAACAATTGCGTGTTGCGGGCGATGCGCGCGGAGAAATCTGTCGGCAGGGCGAGTGCCTCGTCGAGTGCATTGGTGTGCAGCGACTGGGTGTGGCCCTGCGTCGCGGCCATCGCTTCGATATTGGTGCGAACGACATTGTTGAACACGTCCTGCGCGGTGAGCGACCAGCCGGACGTCTGACAATGCGTGCGCAGCGACAGCGAGCGCGGGTCCTTGGGATTGAACGGCTTCAGGAGCTTGGCCCACAGCAGCCGGGCGGCGCGCATCTTGGCAACTTCCATGAAGAAGTTCATGCCGATGGCCCAGAAGAACGACAGTCGTGGCGCAAAGCGATCGACATCGAGGCCTGCGGCCAATCCGGCGCGGAGGTATTCGACGCCGTCGGCGAGCGTATAGGCAAGCTCAAGATCCTGCGTCGCGCCGGCTTCCTGCATGTGATAGCCGGAAATGGAAATCGAATTGTACTTCGGCATCCTCGTTGAGGTGTATGCGAAGATATCGGAGATGATCCGCATCGATGGCGTCGGCGGATAGATGTAGGTGTTGCGCACCATGAATTCTTTGAGAATGTCGTTCTGAATGGTGCCCGACAGTTTTTCCGGCGGCACGCCCTGTTCTTCGGCTGCCGCAACGAACAGCGCGAGGATCGGCAACACCGCGCCGTTCATGGTCATCGACACGCTCATCTGATCGAGCGGGATGCCGGCGAACAGCGTGCGCATGTCGTAGATCGAATCGATCGCAACGCCGGCCATGCCGACGTCGCCGGAGACGCGGGGATGGTCCGAGTCGTAGCCGCGATGGGTGGCGAGATCGAACGCAACTGAAAGACCTTTCTGGCCCGCCGCGAGGTTGCGGCGATAGAAGGCGTTGGAATCTTCCGCTGTCGAGAAGCCTGCGTACTGACGCACGGTCCACGGCTGGTTGACATACATGGTCGGGTAGGGGCCGCGCAGATAGGGCGCGATGCCGGGCCATGTGTCGAGGAAGTCGATCCCCGCGAGGTCGGCTTCGCTGTAGCCGGGCTTCACCAGAAGGCCTTCGGGCGTCAGCCACGGTGCAGCGCTGCTTTCGCCGCCCATAATGGCAGTGGGCTCGAATGCAACGTCTGCGAAATTCGGAATGCGGGTCATTCTGCTGTCTCGGGTTTGCGCGCGGTCATCGCGGCGACGCGCTTACGTATTATGGTCTGGATGCTGATAGCTGACAATGCTGCCAGCCTCGTTAGAACTGGCGGCTTCCGCGGTTGTTTTGCCGGGAAGGTTGTGTAGATGGCTGATCCAGGCAAGCTTCGATTCAACGCCGATCTGATAGGTTGGAATCACGTGATCCGGCCGATCGAAAGCACCGGTCAGCAACTCGACCACTGTGCCGTTAACCTTGCGATAGCTCAGCGGCGTTCCGCAGGCCGCGCAAAAATCGCGCTCCGCCAGCGATGATGAGCGAAACGTCGCCGGCGCGCCGCGCGTCCATGCAAAGTCACCGTGCGGAATTTCGACAAGTGCCGCGAACGGACCGGCGACGGCCTTCTGGCACATCCGGCAATGGCAGACGCTGATCCGTCCCGGGTTGCTGTACGATGCAAAGCGTACTGCGCCGCATTGGCAGCCTCCGGTCAGAACAGGAACGCGGTCCTTCATGGCATCTACCTAATGAGTTCATAGGCAGCTTTGAGTGTCGCAAGGGCATCGCCTCCGGCTACGATGAAACCGGTGACGCCAGCCTCGCGCAAGGCAGCTTCGAGTTCCCCCGGACGGCCTGCCAGATAGATATGTTTCGCGCCCGCCGCGTGAAGGGCCTGCGACGCGGCGATGGCCTGTGTCGCGTAGACTTTGTCGGAGGAACAAAGACAAACGAAGTTCGCGCCGGAAGTCGTGAACGCCGCAGCGAGCGCCGCCAGATCGGAAAAACCGTCGTTAGCGATGGCTTCGATGCCGCCGGTCTCAAAGAAGCTTTTCGCGAACGCGGCCCGCGCGGTGAAGTCCGCTGGCGTGCCGAGATTGGCGAGGACTACCGCGGGACGTTTGCCGGATTTCGCCAGCATTTGATCCGAGACGTCGCGCAATTTTTCGAACGGTGCGGCCAGACGAATGGGCGCGAGCGCTTCAAACGTCGTGACAACCTCATCCGATGACGGCAGAACCGCGGGCTTTACATCGAGTACTGCGGGTTTCTTCTCGTTCAGGTTCGGGAATTTGCTGGCCCCGGTCAGAATATCCTTGCGCTTGGCAATGTTGACGTCGCGTGCGGTGCGCACGGCAGCGACTTTCGACTGAATGATATTCTTCTCGAGCGCTGCGAATGCACCACCGGCCTTTTCGATTTCCTGAAACTGCGCCCAGGCCGCGTCGCAAAGCTGTCTGGTCAGAGTTTCGATGCCGCCCGATCCGGCGGCGGGGTCCGACACCTTGTCGAGGTTGGATTCTTCCAGCAGCACAAGCTGGGTGTTTCGCGCGACACGCCGGGCGAAAGCATCCGGCAATCCGAGCGCCAGCGTGTGCGGGAGGACGCTGATGCTGTTGGCACCACCGAGTCCTGCCGAGAACGCGGCGATGGTCGCGCGCAGCATGTTCACGTCGGGATCGCGTTGCGTCAGCATCCGCCATGAGGTTTCCGCCACCACGAACATCGGCTCGGGCGCCAGTCCGCAGCTTTGCTCGATCCGCGCCCACAGCAGCCGCAGAGCACGGAATTTTGCCATGGTGAGAAACTGATCGGCGTCAGCGCTGAGGCGCGCGTAGACCATCCGCCGTGCGTCGTCGAGTGCGATGCCGGCAGCTTCCAGCGCGCGCAGATAAGCGACCCCGACGGCGAGGACGTAAGCCAGTTCCTGCGCTTCCGAGCCGCCCGCGTCGTGGATTACCCGGCCATCGGCCGGAGCGAAGGGGCCGCGAAAGCCGATCTTCGCAAGTTGCGCGATCTTACCGCCGAACACCTTTGCGATTGAATCCCAACTGCCGTGGCTGCTGCCGCGCACGCCACCGCCGCCGATCGGATCGAGGCCGAAGCGGACATTGACAGTGGAGGGCGCGATCTTGCGCGCAGCGAGTAATTCGGCGAGGTGCTGTCCCACGTCGCGCGCCTGCGGGCTGATCTCGAATTCAATGCCGATACCGGCGTCGAGGTAGATACCGTCGAGGACACGCGCGAGCGCATCCTTGGTCGGCGGCAAACCAAATCCCCGCGCGGCATTGGCGCCTGCGAAGACGATGGTCAGGCCTGTCGCGCCGTTCTCGAGGTCATGAAGCGCCTGAGCGTTGGCAATCGCAGCATCGGGATGATCCACACGCTGCATGATCTGCCATGGTGCGCCGGCGAGACGGGCGGGAATGGCCGTTGCATTGCGCGCGCGCTCGTAGATCGGATCGATCCGTAGCCCGTCGTAGGTCTTGCCAACCAGCTTTTCGAACGGCGCGCCCTTCAGGACGCCGTCGGCCAGCTTCCGCCAGTCATCGCGGGAAGCAGGGGCGAAGTCGGCCGCAAGCGGCAGGTCGTCGGTTTTCGTGGACATTCAGAGGGTTAGCTCCCGGAAAATATGCTTTGTTGACTTGAAAATGCCACGCGGCGGCGCGCAAGCCAATTGGTTGTTTCAGGCGTTTAACGCAAATCAGGCAGGCGTTCGATGCCATCAGCCGAGAGCCGCGCAAGGGCCTGGCGCGCGGTTTGTCCCGCCATCGGGCGATCGGGCGCGATCTCCGCCAGCGGCACCAGCACGAAGGCCCGTTCGAACAGGCGAGGGTGAGGCAGCGTCAGTTCCGGCTTGTCGAGGCGAACGTCGTCATAGGCGATCATGTCGAGGTCCAGCGTGCGCGGACCCCAGCGCCGTTCGCTGGCCCGGTCACGGCCGAACTTCTTCTCGATCTTGTGCAGCGTGAACAGCAACGCGTGCGGATCGAGACTGGTCTCGATCTCGATGCAGGCGTTGACGAATGGCTCCTGATGCTCGTCGCCCCATGGGGGCGTCGTGTAGTCCGAGGAGCGGGCGACCAAGACGGCCTGCGTCATGCCGCAGATATTGGCGATGGCCTTCACGAAGGTCGCGCGGACATCGCCGACATTGCCGCCGAGGGCGATCAGGACACTCGCCATGCTAGTGTTCCGTATCCGACGTTCGCTTCACTGTGCAGCGCCTCCCGAGCGAACGTCGGATACGAAAGGACACTAGTAATTTATGATTCGAGTGATCCTTTGATTCTGACATTCGTGAAAGTGCCTGCGAAAGGTATGATACGAATGTCAGAACCGGATCACTTGGCTCAGGCCCGCGTGCGTGTGATGACGACGCCGACGTCGTCGAAAATCGCGGCGATCGGCGCATGCGGCTTGTGGACCGTCACTTTCACAGCGCTGACGCGGGTGAAGGCGGCAAGGATCGATTCCGCTACCGCGCCGGCCGCGCGTTCGAGCAGATAGTAGTTGTGGCCCTTGAAGGCCGCGCTCGCGGTCGCGACCACGTCCGAATAGGACACCGTGTCGGCGAGCTTGTCGGTGCGGGAGGACTCCGCCAGATCGATGGACAGCTCGAGGTCGATCACGAACCGCTGGCCGACTTCGGCTTCATGGTCCATGACGCCATGACGGGCGTGGATCAAAAGTCCCTTGATGAAGATCACGTCGCTCATCGTTTGTCCTCGATTGCCGATGCCACGCACAGGGCTTGCACCGTTTCCGCCACGTCGTGCGCGCGAATGATCTTGGCGCCGCGCTGTGCCGCCAAGAGGTGTGCCGCAAGGGAGCCGCCGATCCGCTCATCCGGTTCGGATGGTGATACGGCCGAGATGAATCGCTTGCGCGATGCGCCGACCAGTAACGGCAGGCCGAACTGGTTCAGATCGTCGAGCCGGGCGATTGCGATCATGCTCTGCTCCGGTGTCTTGCCGAAGCCGATGCCGGGGTCGAGCACGATATTCCCCGGCGGGATATTCGCCTTGACCGCGAGGTCCAGCGAGCGCGCGAAGAACGCAACCATGTCTGTCACGATATCGATGGCAGGATCGACGCTGTCACGGTTGTGCATGACGATCACCGGCGCATTATGATCCGCGATCACCCGCGCCATGTCCGGATCTCGCTGCAGGCCCCAGACGTCGTTGGCAATGGCCGCGCCGTTGCTCAGTGCCCACGCGGCCACCGATGCCTTCATGGTGTCGATGGAGACCAAGACGCCCAGAGCGGCAACTGCCGGCAGGATATTTTTCAGCCGCTGCAGTTCCTCATCGGCCGAAACCGGCTTCGAGCCGTAGGGCCGGGTGGACTCCGCGCCGATATCGAGGATGCCTGCGCCCTCGGAGATCATGCGCCTCGCGTGGGCAAGGGCCAGTTCGGGTGTGATGAACTGGCCGCCGTCGGAGAACGAGTCCGGGGTGATATTGAGCACGCCCATAACCACGGGAAGGGGACGCGCGAACAGGCTGCGCAGCACCGGATGAAGCTGCGCGGCAGCCGGATTTGACGATTGGGACGGGGCGGCCATCATGCGGTGGCTTTGCGCGGTCCCTGCTGGCGAGTCAAGCGATGGCCGGGCGGGCTGTGGCCCAAGGAGTCCTGAGTGGCCACCGCAACCGGGACCGTGGGCCGTTTCAGTAGGAAATCTTCAACGGCAGCTTGCGGGCGCGCTGGATCAGTTCGGCGACGGATTTGTCCGATGGGAGAACCTGGACCAGCTTGCGCTTGTCGTTGGCTTCCTTCATGGCCTGCGCGAGGCGCTGAGGGTTGCGTTGCACGAACTCGCGCACGGTCACCACGCCTGCCGCTCGCAGCAGTTCGGCCTTGGCTTTGCCCATCCCCTTGATGCGCATACAGTCTGCGATGTTCGCCCAGGCCAGCAGTTGTTGCTCGCTGAGGCCGGTCTTTGCAGCGAGCAGCTTCCGGCCCTTTGGGGTGCTCGCATTCTCGAGCAACGCGGCGGTCGTGCGAATACCCTGTGCCTTGAGCTTGGCCTGGGCGTGCGCGCCAAGGCCGTCAATTTTCGAGAGAGGGTACGCTGAAAGAGGATTGGACATGATACTCGAACTTGAAAATGAATTTTACGCGAATTTGGAAAGGCCAGGCGTCTCGGCAATGATCGCGCGCATCCCGTCCGCGCCAATCTTGTCGCGGCCGAACTTGAACAGCTCACGCGCGAGGTTCTGAATCTCGCTCATTCCCAGACCCAACCCCATTAGCTTGGCGCCAAGCGCCATGATGCCTCCGCCAAGCATGCCCGCGAGACCGCCGCCGGAACCAGAAGCATTGATCGCGTCTTCTGCGCCCGGAATTTGCTCGATCAGCGAACGCACCTGTTCAGCCGGCCCCTCCTTGCGAAGGAACCCAAGCATGGCACCGACAGCCTTCTCGGCCACAGCGTTGTCTATGCCGGCTTTTGCAGCCAGCTCGCCAATGAACTCGTCCATTAAATTGCCCCGTTACCCACCGGTTGCGCACCGGATCTTTATTTGTGATTTATCTTGAGCGCGTGCGTTGCGAATTACAAGCGATGACGCTTTTTGAAACCGCAGTTTGAGCGCAATCGATCGTGAAGTGTTGCAGCCGTGCACGAATCATCGTCGATTTCGCGATCATTTGCCGTTCCAAAGGTGACAAATTGGTTAGCGCGGTTTCAAACTACGCGGCGAATGCCAATTCGTTTCAATCCATCGTCCGAATTGTGATGCGGTCCGCATCGTCGGCACTCGAGTGTCACAAGGACGAATTGACGCCGCGGAGCAAAAACTCAATCAATCGCAGCGGTGGAGGGTCATAATTACTGTACGCCAATGCATAATGCAGCGCGGCATCGTTGTCCGCCAAGCGACCTGCGGGTTGACCGGCGGGTTCCAGACTGCAAGATCACACATCATGCGCCGCATTTCGACGGCGGGACAATAGAGTCTGCACGAGGCGAGAGATGGCAAAGAGGGCGTCCAAAACTGCTTCTGACAAGGCGGCAAAGGCTGCGCCGGCTGATGCCGGAGGCGCTGCGTCCGCCGATACCGACAAGACGGTCTTTATCGGAAAGGGCGATCAGCCCGCATTTCTGACGCTTGGGCTCGCGAACCGACACGGTCTCGTCACGGGAGCGACCGGCACCGGCAAGACGGTCTCGCTTCAGGTCATGGCTGAGGGTTTTGCGCGCGCCGGCGTTTCGGTCTTCGCCGCGGACATCAAGGGCGACCTGTCGGGCATCTCCGAGGTGGGCGAGGCCAAGGATTTCATTCTCAGCCGCTCCAAGACGATGGGACTGGATTTCAAGCCGGACCAGTTTTCGACTGTGTTTTGGGACGTGTTCGGCGAGCATGGCCATCCGGTGCGCGCCACCGTTTCAGAAATGGGACCATTGCTGCTGTCGCGCATGCTCGATCTCAACGACGTGCAGGAAGGCGTGCTCAATGTCGCCTTCAAGGTCGCCGATGAAGGTGGACTTCCGCTGGTCGACTTCAAGGATTTGCGCGCAATCCTGGATGCCATATCCCCCGCCAGCGGGAAGAACGGGGATGAAACCAGCGAAGCCATTCTGGAGCTCAAGCGGACGGCTCAGCAGTTCGGCAACGTCACGAAACAAACCATCGGCACCATCCAACGCCAGCTGCTGGTGCTGCAAAATCAAGGCGGCGAGCAGTTTTTCGGTGAGCCAGCGCTTCAGCTGAAGGATTTCATGCGTACCGACTCCAACGGCCGGGGCATGGTCAACATCCTGGTCGCGGACAAGCTGATGCAGAGCCCGCGTTTGTACGCGACTTTCCTTCTCTGGATGCTGTCCGAGCTGTTCGAGGAATTGCCTGAGGTCGGCGACCCGCCGCAACCGAAGCTCGTGTTCTTTTTTGACGAAGCGCATCTTCTTTTTACCGATGCCCCGAAAGCGCTGCTCGACAAGATCGAGCAGGTCGTGCGGCTCATTCGTTCAAAGGGGGTCGGCGTCTATTTTGTCACGCAGAACCCGATCGATGTTCCGGATCGCGTTCTTGCCCAGCTAGGCAACCGCGTCCAACATGCGTTGCGTGCGTTCACGCCACGCGACCAGAAGGCGGTGCAGGCGGCCGCGCAGACATTCCGCCCGAATCCCAATCTCGATACCGCTCAGGTCATCACCGAACTGGGCAAGGGCGAGGCGCTGGTATCGTTCCTTGAGGGCAACGGCACGCCGGCCATGGTCGAGCGCGTCATGATCCGCCCGCCGACCGCCCGGATGGGGCCGATTACGCCGGAGGAGCGCAAGGCGATTATGGCGGCGAGCCCGGTGCGGGGCAAATACGACACCACCATCGATTCCGACTCTGCCTTTGAGATGCTGCGCGAGCGCCTCACCCAGACCGCGGCCCCGACCGCTGAAGGTTCCGAAGGCGGCGGAGTTCTGGGCCAGCTTGGTTCGATTGTCGGGTCCATTTTCGGCACCAACACCCCGCGCGGAAAGCTCTCCACCAGTCAGGTCATCGCACGCAATGTTACGCGTACGGTGACCAACAAGGTCGCGGGCGATGTCGTCGCCGGGATCGGCAAATCGCTCGGCGGCTCGATCGGAGGATCGATCGGCCGCTCCATCGTGCGCGGCGCGCTTGGCGGGTTGTTGCGGCGATAGCTATCGCGCGTTTCGTCGCCCATCGCCGCGCCATCCGGATTTGAGGAACATACGCCATGTCCGTCACGCCCCAACTCGCCGCCGTGCTCGACCACATCGACAAGGATTTCGACAAGAGCCTTGAGCGGCTGTTCGCGCTGCTCCGGATCAAGTCGATTTCCGCCGATCCTGCGTTTGCGGACGATTGCAAAAAGGCCGCGGATCATCTCGCGGCGGACATCGCATCTATCGGCTTTGCGACCGATGTGCGCCCGACCGCAGGTCACCCGGCCATCGTCGGCAAGAGCAACGGCTCAAAAGACGGAAGCGCTGCGGGCGCTCACGTGCTGTTCTATGGTCATTACGACGTGCAGCCGGTCGATCCGCTTGATCTCTGGCATCGGCCGCCGTTCGAGCCGGTCGTGACCGATCACGCCGATGGCCGCAAGATCATCGTTGCGCGCGGCGCCGAGGACGACAAGGGCCAGTTGATGACCTTTGTTGAAGCCTGCCGGGCCTGGAAGAATGTCACCGGATCGCTGCCGCTCAATGTGACGATCCTGATCGAGGGCGAAGAGGAAATCGGCTCGAAGAACTTCGGCCCGTTCCTCGACAAGCACAAGAAGGACCTCGCCGCCGACTTCGTGCTGGTCTGCGATACCGGCATGTGGGACCAGAACACGCCTGCGATCACGACCTCGCTGCGCGGCCTCGTCTATGACGAGGTCAAGATCAAGGCGGCGAACCGCGATCTGCATTCGGGCATCTTCGGCGGCGGCGCGCAAAACCCGATCCGCGTGCTGACGCGGATTCTGGGAAGCCTGCATGACGACAACGGTCACATCACCATTCCGGGATTTTACGACGGGGTGAAGGATCTGCCGCCCGACATTCTGGCGCAGTGGAAAAATCTCAATCTCTCGGCGGAAACGTTCCTGAAGCCGATTGGGTTGTCGGTTCCAGCGGGTGAAAAGGACCGGCTGCTGATCGAGCAGGTGTCGTCGCGTCCGGCCTGCGACATCAATGGCATCGTTGGCGGCTATACCGGCGAAGGCTCCAAGACGGTCATTCCGGCGGAGGCGTCCGCAAAGGTTTCGTTCCGGCTGGTGGAGGGCCAGCAGCCGGAGAAAATCCGCAATGCCTTCCGCGATTACGTCACTTCGCGCTTGCCGGCGGATTGCACGGCCGAGTTCATCGATCATGCCGGTGCCCCGGCTATCGCGCTCGACTGGGGCATGAAGCCGCTGGCGGCCGCGAAGCGCGCGCTGACCGATGAATGGGGCAAGGATGCGCTCCTGATCGGCTCAGGTGCTTCGATTCCGATTGTCGCGGATTTCAAGAAGACGCTGGGGCTGGAGACCGTGTTGATCGGGTTCGGGCTTGAGGACGACAACATCCATTCGCCGAATGAAAAGTACGATCTGAAGAGTTTCCACAAGGGCATCCGCTCGTGGGCGCGCATTCTCGCGGCGTTTGCCGATACGCCGCGCTGAGGTCGCGATGTGATCTCGCGAAGTCGTCTCCGCTTTCGCGGGGACGATGCGAGTGTGTCGCGCACATCTCGCCCAACATAGTTCGTCATGGCCGGGCTTGACCCGGCCATCCACGTCTTTGGAGTTTGCCACGAGTTACAAGCAGGACGTGGATCACCGGGACATCCCCGATCAAGTCGAGGACAGGCGCCCGGTGATGACGATCTTGGGTGTTGAAGCGCCGTGCGTCACCTCGATTTTCCGATTCGATTTTCAAACAGCCACTTCATTCACGCATGCGTATTGTTCTCGAGCTTGGCGCGAGGTGAACTTTTAGGTCTGCCCCTGAAACGCGCGCGCGAGGCTTGCCTCGTTCGCGCCCCTTTAAAAGGTGAGGGGCATGGAGCGCCGCAAGGCGCACCTCGTCTTGGTTCGCTTCCGGCATCGCTTGCGACACGATGAACCTCCGGAAGCGCATCGCCTTGCGGCGCTCCATTGCGGCGATTTTGGGCGAGGGGACCGTACTTCCGGGACAGGACAAGCGCTTTCACGCTCCGATCCAGCGGCTTTCGCCGCGTTCATCCTGCCCGCGTCCAGCCGCGAACG
>JAUSAX010000044.1 GCA_030652315.1 Afipia sp.
GATCGCGGCCTCGCATTACGACCAGATTCCCGACGTTTCCCGCGACCAGGGCCGCACCGAGAAGGCCATCGGCGCGCTCGAGGAAGTGATCCGCAAATATCCGACGTCGGAATATGCCAACAGCGCCAAGGCCAAGCTCGAGGGCGCACGCGACCAGCTGGCCGGCAAGGAAATGGAAGTCGGCCGCTACAATCTGGAAAAGCGCAACTTCACCGGCGCCATCAACCGCTTCAAGACCGTGGTGACGCAATATCAGACCACGCGCCACGTCGAGGAAGCGCTGGCGCGGCTGACCGAAGCCTATATGGCGATCGGCATCGTCGGCGAGGCCCAGACCGCCGCCGCTGTGCTTGGCCACAACTTTCCTGACAGCCGCTGGTACAAAGACGCCTACAGTCTTGTAAAGTCCGGCGGACTCGAGCCGACCGCCAACAAGGATTCCTGGATGACCCGGGCGTTCAAGAAGGTCGGCCTCGGCTAGCCTTCGCGTATTCCGCAAAAGTGGGAACCGATTTTGCGATTAGAATACGCGCTGATTTTTGTTTAGAGTATTTTCGACGGCGAACCGGATTCCACTTCGCCGGAAAATACTCTTGCGCCTCAGGACTAACCCCGCATGCTGGCCCGGCTTTCGATCCGCGACATCGTCCTGATCGAGCGGCTCGATATCGATTTCCTCAAAGGCCTTGCTGTCCTCACGGGTGAAACCGGCGCAGGCAAATCCATCCTGCTGGACGCGTTCGCGCTCGCTCTCGGCGGGCGCGGCGATGCGAGTCTCGTGCGTCACGGCGCGGAGCAGGGCCAGGTGACGGCCGTGTTCGACGTGCCGAAGAAACATCCCGCCAGCGCCATCCTTCGCGAAAACGGCCTGGACGATACCGGCGAGATGATCCTGCGCCGGGTGCAGTTTGCCGACGGGCGCACCCGCGCGTTCCTCAACGATCAGGCGATCAGCGTACAGACCCTCAAAGCGGTCGGCACGACGCTGGTGGAAATTCACGGCCAGCACGACGAGCGCGCGCTGGTGGACACAGCCACACACCGTCGGCTGCTCGATGCGTTCGCCTCGCTTGAAAAGGACGTCGGCGCTGTTGAAACATTGTGGGATGCGCGGCGGACGGCTCGCACGGCGCTCGACGAGCATCGCGCCGGGATGGAGCGCGCCGCGCGCGAGGCCGACTATCTGCGCCATGCCTCCGAGGAATTGAAGAAGCTTAATCCGCAGGAAGGCGAGGAAACCTCGCTGGCGGAACGCCGCACCGTGATGATGCAGGGCGAGAAAGTCGCGGAGGATCTGCGCGAGGCGCAGGCCGCAGTCGGCGGCCCGCAGTCGCCGGTGTCCGCGCTCGCCGCCGCTGTGCGACGGCTGGAGCGCCGCGCGGGCAGCGCGCCATCGTTGATCGAGCCGGCAGTGAAGGCGATGGATGCTGCGATCAATGCGCTGGAAGAGGCCGACCAGCACCTCAATGCGGCACTGATTGCCGCCGATTTCGATCCGCTTGAACTCGAACGCATCGAGGAACGGCTGTTTGCCCTGCGCGGGGCTGCACGAAAATACTCGACGCCGGTCGATGGACTTGCGGCGCTGGCGCAGCGTTATGCTGCCGATGTGGCGTTGATCGACGCCGGCGCGGATCAGTTGAAGGTTCTGGAAAAGGCGGCCACCGCCGCCGACAAGGCTTACGACGCGGCTGCGCAAAAGCTCTCCACCGCGCGCAACAAGTCGGCCGAGAAACTCAACAAGGCGGTCAACGCCGAGCTTGGTCCGCTTAAGCTGGACCGCGCGAAGTTCTCGACGCAGATCGAATCCGATCCGGCAGCACCGGGACCGCAAGGTTTCGATCGCGTCGAATTCTGGGTGCAGACCAATCCGGGCACCAAGCCGGGGCCACTGATGAAAGTCGCGTCCGGTGGCGAGCTGTCTCGTTTTCTGCTGGCGCTGAAGGTCGTGCTATCGGATCGCGGCTCAGCGCCGACGCTGGTGTTCGACGAAATCGACACAGGTGTTGGCGGCGCTGTGGCCGATGCGATCGGCGCGCGGCTGGCCCGGCTCGCCGAGAAGGTTCAGGTCATGGCCGTGACCCATGCGCCGCAGGTGGCGGCGCGCGCGGACCAGCATTTGCTGATTTCCAAGGATGCGCTCGACAAGGGCAAGCGCGTCGCGACACGGGTGGCGACGCTGGCCAAGGATCACCGCCGCGAGGAAATCGCGCGGATGCTGGCGGGCGCGGAAATCACCGCCGAGGCCCGCGCTGCCGCGGAGCGCCTGCTCAAAGCCGCGACGGCGTAGGCTGGCCGTCATTCCGGGTGTAAGTTGTTTGCTCCGTCATGCCCGCGCTTGTCGCGGGCATCCACGTCTTTTAAAGACAGATAGTCAAAGACGTGGATGGCCGGGCCAAGCCCGGCCATGACGGGAACCATGGCCACAAAACCGAAAAAAGCGCTCATCGCCGTCGACAAGCTGACCGAGACGCAGGCCAAGGTCGAACTGGTGCGTCTGGCGCTTGAGATAGAGCGGCACAACGAACACTATTACCAGAACGATGCGCCGACGATTTCGGACGCCGACTACGATGCCTTGCGCCAGCGCAGCGACGCCATCGAGGCGCGGTTTCCTAACCTTCGACTTCGCAAATTTTCGGTGGAAGATTTGTCAGAAGGCGACGCATTGCTCGAGCTCGATCGACTTACAAGAGAATTGGCTGAGCATGATCGCAGGTATTATCAGGATGATGCGCCAACTATTTCTGATGCAGGGTACGACGCGCTTCGTCTACGAGCCAGTGCGATAGAATCGAAATTTCCGGACCTGCGTAGCCTCTTTAGCCCCTCGCTGTCGGTAGGAGCTCGTCCTAAGAGAGGTTTCGCAACGGTACGTCATTCGCTTCCTATGCTCTCGCTACCTAACGCGTTTAGTGAAGATGATGTCCGTGCATTTGTAAGGCGTGTTCGCAAGTTACTCGATATCGGAGATCGGCAAGTACTGGCGTTCACAGCGGAACCAAAAATTGATGGGTTGTCACTTTCACTCAGGTATGAACGAAGAAAGTTAGTAAGCGCAGTCACACGTGGGGATGGCATTGAAGGTGAGGATGTCACCCCAAACGCTCGTACGCTAAACGATATACCACGTACTATCATGTCTCAAACGGCCCCCGAAGTGTGTGAAGTTAGGGGAGAGGTCTACATGAGGCATGACGATTTTTCTGAGCTCAACGAAGCTAGAAGGAAAGCTGGACAAAGAGCTTTCGCAAACCCTCGTAACGTGGCGGCTGGGTCACTTAGGCAGATAAATCCCGAGGTAACCGCTGGTCGAAAGTTGCGATTCTTTGCTTATGCTTGGGGTGAAATGAGCGAAATGCCATCGGATACGCAATTCGGCATGGATGGCATGTTTGAGCGTTGGGGATTTCGAACCAATCCACGTATCAAGCGGGTATTTAATATTGAGGAAATGCTGGACTATCATCGAGAGTTGCTTCTTGAGAGATCATCTCTCGGGCACGATATTGATGGTGTGGTTTACAAGGTTGATCAGATCAAATTTCAACAGCGGCTGGGCGCAGCGGGTCGCGATCCACGATGGGCAATCGCACACAAATTTCCTGCGGAGCAAACCTATACTCGCCTCAATGACATCGAAATTCAGGTGGGCCGGACCGGTGCCTTGACGCCTGTGGCGAAACTGGAGCCCGTGTTGGTGGGTGGTGTCTCTGTGCAGAACGCAACGCTGCACAACGAGGACTATATCAAGGGCATTGGCAACGATGGCCAGCCGATCCGCGAGGGCGTCGATATCCGCATCGGTGACACGGTGGTGATCCAGCGCGCGGGTGACGTGATCCCGCAGATCGTCAGCGTCGTGCTCGACAAGCGGCCCAAGACTGCGAAGCCGTATCAGTTTCCGACGGTGTGCCCCGCCTGCGGCAGCCACGCCGTGCGGGAGGAAGACCCGAAAACCGGAAGACCGGATTCGGTGCGCCGCTGCACGAACTCGCTGGCCTGTCCGGCGCAGGCGAAGGAGCGGCTGAAGCATTTCGTCGCGCGCAATGCGTTCGACATCGACGGTCTTGGCGATAAGCAGATCGAGGAGTTCTTCACCGACGGCCTGATCATGTCGCCCGCCGACATCTTCACCTTGCAGAAGCGCGACGCGCGGTCGCAGAAGAAGCTCGCGGACCGCGAAGGCTTCGGTGCGACGTCGGTGCGCAACTTGTTCGCGGCCATCGATGCGCGGCGAACCATTGCGCTGCATCGGTTCATTTTCGGACTCGGCATTCGTCACGTCGGCGAGGGCAATGCCAAGCTGCTGGCGCGGCACTATGGGACGGTTGAGGCGTTCCGCGCAGCGATGATCGCAGCAGGCGAGGGGCCTGAATCTGAGGCCTATCGAGATCTGAACGGCATCGAAGGCGTTGGCAGCGTTGTCGCGAACGCACTGGTCGAATTCTTTGCGGAGCCGCACAGCGTCAAGGCGGTGGACGATCTGCTCGGTGAGATCGAGGTTCAGCCTGCGGAAAAGGCCAAGACAGACTCTCCGATTGCCGGCAAGATCGTGGTGTTCACTGGCTCGCTGGAAAAATTCACCCGCGACGAGGCCAAGGCGACCGCCGAGAGACTCGGCGCCAAGGCGTCGGGGTCGGTATCGAAGAAAACCGACTATGTGGTCGCGGGGCCGCGCGCGGGCTCGAAGCTTGCCGAGGCGAACAAGCTCGGCGTCAAGGTGCTCACCGAAGACGAATGGCTGGCGCTGGTCAGCGGAACGTAATCGCCGCTGCGCGGCGTGTTCAAAGCAACCCTGTGTCTTCTTCGTCGGCCTTGCGCTTCGCGTCGGCAGTCAGGACCTTGCGCTGCCGGGGGATTAGAAAGATCATCGTCGCCGCGCAGGCGAGCGACAGCGCAACGATGCTGATCGTGAGCGGGAGCGTGCTCCGGAAGTTGCCGCCCAGATACGCGCCGAACTGCGAACACAGCGCACCGAAACCCATCTGCACAAAGCCCATCAGCCCGGACGCGGTGCCCGCCGCCAGCGGTCTCACGCTGATGGCGCCTGCTGCCGAATGGGACATCACGAATGCGTTGGCGAACATCACCAGCATCTGCGTTCCGAACAGCCAGACCGGCGTTTGATCGAATCCCATCGCAGCCCAGAGCACGTTCAGCAATGCGCCGCCGATCTGGATGGCGAGGCCGAACCAGATCAACTGGTCGAGCGCGTAACGCTGAGATACGCGGGCGCTGCTCAGGTTTCCGATCAGGAACGCAAACCCGGTGACCGCGAACCACGCGCCGTATTCTGCGGTGGTCCGGCCCATCTGGCTGACGACGAGATAGGGGCCGCCACCCGCGAATGTGAAGATGATCGACGAGGCAAGCACCTGGCACAGTGCGTATCCGATATACGCCCTGCTCGTGAGCAGGGTGCGTGAGTCCTTGATGAAACCGGGGCTATTACCATCCGCGGCAAGGCGGCGGGTTTCAGGAAGCCCGAACGCGATGATCACCGTGACGAAGATCGATGCTCCGGCCATGGCGTAGAAGATCGAGCGCCAGCCGAAACTGGTTTCCAGAAGTCCACCGATCAGGGGGCTGATCAATTGCGCGATCATCATCACGCCGATCACGAGGCTGATCATGCCGCCGACGCGTTCGCGCGGGTAGAGGTCGCGGATAATGGCGCGACTCATCACCATGCCTGTGGCGCCGCCGACAGCTTGCAGGAAGCGCCCGGCGATCAATTGCGGCAGTGTCTGCGCGAAAATGCAGACGATGGTCGCTGCCACCATCAGCCCCAATCCCGCAAGCAGCACGGGACGCCGTCCGAGGCGATCGGACAACGGGCCGGTCACCAGCTGCGACATCGCCAGTCCAACCATGAACAGCGAGACGTTGAGCTGCACGGCCGAGACATCGCTGGCGAACGTCGTCGCAAGAATTGGAAGCGCCGGCACCAGGATGTAGAGCGAGATCGGCGCGATGCCGTTCATCGCCACCAGCAGCAGCAGGATTTTCCACGGTGCGGGCGTCGCAACTTTCGCGGCTGCGATCTCTATTTTTTCTTCGGTCACGTTATCCGGACTCTTTTTCTATAAGTCAGCGCGCAGCCTTGTCGTCATCTCGTGTGAGTCATTGGTTCTGTTGCTGCATCGAGCCAGACTTTCGTGGCTTCATCCACCAGTGGACGAATCTCGTCGCGCACCCGCGCGTGATAGGCGTTGAGCCAGCGCAGTTCCTGCTTGCTGATCCGGTCGGCGTTGATCAGCCGCCGGTCGATCGGCGCGAGCGTCAGGGTCTCGAAACTGTTCATCGGCTTTTCCGCGCCGTCGATCTTCGCTTCGACCACCAGTTCGAGATTCTCGATGCGGATGCCGAAGGCGTTGGTCTTGTAGTAGCCGGGCTCGTTGGACAGGATCATGCCGCGTTTCAGCGGCGTGGTGCCGAGCTTTGAAATCCGCGCGGGTCCTTCGTGCACCGACAGGTAGCTGCCGACGCCGTGGCCGGTGCCGTGGTCGAAGTCGATGCCGGCGTGCCACAGGAATTGGCGCGCGAAGGCGTCGATCTGCGCGCCGCTGACGCCATCGGGAAACACCGCGCGGGCAATGGCGATATGTCCGCGCAGCACGCGGGTGAAGCGGTCGCGCATTTCGTCCGTCGGCTCGCCGATGGCAATGGTGCGGGTGACGTCAGTGGTGCCGTCTTCGTATTGCGCGCCGGAATCGATCAGCAGCAGGTCGCCGGACGCGATGCGGCGGTTGGATTTGCGCGTCACGCGATAGTGCACGATGGCGCCGTTCGGGCCGGTGCCGGAAATGGTGGGGAAGGAGACGTCCTTCAGCGCGCCGGTCTCGCGGCGGAAGGTTTCCAGCGCCTCGACGGCATCGATCTCGGTGAGCTTGCCGGACGGTGCTTCCTGATCGATCCACGCCAGAAATTTCGCCAGCGCCGCGCCGTCGCGCTTGTGCGCTGCGCGGGTGCCGGCGATCTCGGCGGGATTCTTGACCGCCTTGAGCATCGCGACCGGGTCCGACACGCGCACCGGCTTGCCGCCTTCAGCGGCGATCATGCGGCTTAGCGCATCGCCCGCAGTCGCGGTGTCGAGGCCGATGGTCGCCTTGGTCTGCGCCAATTCGGCAAGCCGCTGCATCAGCGCCTCCGGCTCTTCGACGCTCGCATTCTTTTCGAGATGGTCCCGCGCGCTGTTCGAGAGCTTGCGGTGGTCGATAAAAATTGTGGCGCGGCCGTCTTTCGGAATCAGTGCATAGGACAGCGGCAGCGGCGTGTGCGCGACGTCCGCGCCGCGAATGTTGAAGGTCCACGCCACCGCGTGGGAATCCGACAGCACCAGCGCATCGACGGCGAGCCGGGAGATCTCCGTGCGGATCCGCGCGAGCTTGTCGGCTTCGCTTTCGCCGGCGAATTGCGCCGGATGAACTTTCACCGCTCCGAGCGGCGGGGTGGGGCGGTCGCTCCAGATCGCATCGACCGGATTGCCGTCCACCGCGACCAGCTCCGCGCCGGCCTTTTCGCAGGCCCTGGCGAGGCGCTCCGCTGCCGCCGAAGTGTGCAGCCAGGGATCAAATCCGAGGCGGTCGCCCGGCGCGAGGTGCGCGGTCAGCCAGCTTTCAGGGGGCGGTTCGATCAGGGATTCGACGCTCCAGGCGGTCGTATCGACCTGTTTGGCGGCCTGCAGGGTGTACCGTCCGTCCACGAACACGGCCGCTTTCCCGGTCAGAACGGCCGCCAATCCTGCGGAACCTGTAAATCCCGTCAGCCACGCCAACCGCTCGTCGCTCGGCGGCACGTATTCGTTTTGCTGGCTATCCGCGCGGGGAATCACAAAGCCTGTGAGCTCCCTGCGCAGCAATTCCTCACGGAAGGCCGACAGCCGCGCAGTCAGCGCCACGCCGCCTTCGGGTTCTTCGAATGTCTGGAACTGGGCTTCGAACATCGGTCAACCTTAAGAGGCGGGCGTTGTGGCGGCAATCGGCGGGGCCGGAATGGGCCCGCGACAATTCGGAATGGCACGATCCGTGCTTTGTAATCCTTGGCTACAGGGAAGGCCAATCTGAGGAACCATTTGAGACCAATGACGCTTGAACGGAATGGGCCTCGCGGAAATGCGGAGGGGTGTGTTTTTCAACTCAACGACGAGGGGATAGGGCATGCCAGCTTTTATGTTTGAGAAGATCTCGCCGCCGGCACATCAGGGCAATATCCCGGCGGTGACGATCAAGGAGCCGCGCGGCGTCATCGTCCAGATGCTCGACCGTCTGACGGAAAGCCGGCTGCAGCGCGAGGCGCGGCGTGCGAGGTTTAAGGCGGGATATACCGAGGCCGACATCACACCCCATCGGGTGAAACGGGAATAGATGACCCGGCAGCAAATTGCCTAATCCAATTTCGTCATGCCCGCGCTTGTCGCGGGCATCCACGTCTTGGCGAGGCGACATGGGATCAAAGACGTGGATGGCCGGGACGAGCCCGGCCATGACAGTGTGTTGTTTCTGCGCTTCAACCCAAGAAATCAGCGCCGTTGCATCAAGAGGCTGCTCCAGTTCTCGATCTGGATTCGCTTGAGCAGCTTCAGCCCCGCGCCGCTGTAGGCCGCGACCACGCTGTTCGCCTGATGCGGCAGCAACCCGGACAGAATGACGAAAGCCTGCGGAGCCAGATGCGCCGCCAGCGCGGGCGCAAGCTGCCGCAGCGGGTTGGCGAGGATGTTCGCCAGCACCAGGCCGAACGGGCCGTTGGCGGCAAAATGCGGCGACTGAAACCCGGTCGCGTGAACGGCCTGGACCAGATTTCCGACGCCATTGAGATGCGCATTCTCGCGCGCCACGGTCACCGTGCGTGGATCGATGTCGCTCGCCAGCACGCGGCGTCGAAGCGCCTTGGCGGCGGCGATGGCGAGGACGCCGGTCCCTGACCCGAGGTCGAGGATGCGCTTGGGCGTGCGCTGGTGCAGCACCTGATCGAGCAGCAGCAGGCAGCCGCGCGTGGTGCCGTGGTGGCCGGTGCCGAAGGCCAGTGCGGCCTCGATCTCGATTCCAAGTTTATTGACCGGGACCCGGTCGCGGTCGTGGCTGCCGTGGACGACGTAACGCCCGGCGCTGACCGGCACCAGATCCGCGAGGCTCGCCTTCACCCAGTCCTTGGTTTCGACCTTGCTGAAGACAATGGTCTTCGCCGCCGCTTCCCCTGCCGTGTCGGTCACCAGCGCGCGGATCACGTCCTCGTCCGGGGCCTCGGCGAAATGCATGGTGACGTCCCAGCGGCCGCCGGCCGTCTCGAACGCGGCGATCGCCAGGTCGTGGCTGGGATAGCTCTCGGTGATGATATCCACAACGCGACTGGCCGTGCGCTCGTCGCCGATAGCGAAGGTGGCCTGGGTCGCGGGCGAGGGGGGCGGTAAATTCAAGGGACGGTCCAAATGGCTGAAATCGCTGTCTGCATCGCCCATTTCCCCGCAGCCTGTCCACAGGTTACTGGCCGGTCGGCAATCAGTTCTTCACAGTTTGTTAACCGGGGTTTTCCACATCTTACTGAAACTTTAACGGGCCGGAAATTCACAGCTTATTCACAGGGTTATCCACAGCTTCTCAACAGCTGTTCGCATCAGTTTTGCTTTCGGTTCAGGTGAAGATTCCCTGATGATCCTTGAGGATAACCTGCGCCGCATTGTGCCCCGGGGCGCCGGTGACGCCGCCGCCGGGATGCGCGCCGGACCCGCAGTGATAGAGCCCCTTGAGCGGCCCGCGATAGCCCGCATAGCCCAGCATCGGACGCGCGGAAAACAGCTGGTTGAGCGACAGCGCGCCATGGAAGATGTCGCCACCTAGGAGCCTGTCCGAATAATCGCTATTCAAGTGTCAGCGAGTCTGATTCAACCTTTGGCTATGAGCAAGTACTTTC
>JAUSAX010000055.1 GCA_030652315.1 Afipia sp.
CGAGCCCGGCGCCGCCATATTCCACCGGCTTGCACAGGCCGAGCAGGCCGAGGTCGCCCATCTTCTTGAACACCTGATGCGCCGGATAGATCTCGTCGCGCTCCCATTCATCGACGAACGGATTGATCTCGTTCTTGATGAACTGCTGCATGGTGCGGCGGATGGCGTCGTGTTCCTGCGTGAACTGCATTGCGTTTCCTGATTGTTATTTTTTCTTCGATTACGTTTCTTGCTGAATTATGAGCCGTCATTGCGAGCGAAGCGAAGCAATCCAGTCTTGGACAAAGAAATCTGGATTGCTTCGTCGCTCCGCTCCTCGCAATGACGACAGGTGATGGCTCAATCTGAGTTTATCCTGATCTAGAGTCCCATCTGGCGGCTCGCCAGATCTTTCATGATTTCCTCGGTGCCGCCGCCGATGGCGTTGACTTTCACTTCGCGATAAATGCGCTCGACCTTCGGCCCGCGCATGAAGCCTGCGCCGCCGAAAATCTGCACGGCTTCGGAGGCGCAGAACGCCAGCGTCTGGGTCGCCTGATTCTTGCACATGCAGACCTCGGCCACGGGATTTTCGCCTTGCTCCAGCCGCCAGATCAGCATTTCCAGCATCGCCTGCGTCGCCGCCACGCGCTGCGCCATGTCGACGATCTTGTGCCGGATCACCTGATGATCGGCGAGCCGCTTCCCGAAGGTCTTGCGCTCGCGGGCATAGGCGATGGCGTCCTCGACACAGACCCGCGCCGAGGCAGCGCAACCGGCGGCCAGGCCAAGCCGCTCGCTGTTGAAGTTCTTCATGATCAGCTTGAAGCCAGCGTTCTCGGTGCCGATCAGGTTTCCGACAGGGACGCGGCATTCGTCGAAATAGAGTGTCGCGGTATCGGAGGCCCACCAGCCCATCTTCTTCAGCGGCGTCCGCGAGAAGCCGGGCGTGTCGCGCTCGATGAGAAGAAGGCTGACGCCACCCGCACCTTCGCCGCCGGTGCGCACCGCGACGGTGTAATAGTCCGCCCGCATGCCGGAGGTAATGAAGGTCTTTTCGCCCTTGACGACGTAGTGATCACCGTCGCGCCGGGCGGTGGTTCGCAGATTGGCCACGTCCGATCCGCCGCCGGGTTCGGTGATGGCGAGCGCGGAGATTTTCCGACCCGCGAGAATGTCCGGCAACACGCGCGCCTTCAATTCATCCGATCCGCCATAGACGATCGGCGGTGCGCCGATGGTGTGGCTTCTCAGGCTGGCGCTGACGCCGCCGGACCCGGCGCGGGCCAGTTCCTGCGTCGCGATCATAGACATGAAGATGTCGCATGGGACGCCGCCATATTCTTCGGGGAAGCCGAGTTGCAGCAGGCCGATAGAGGCCGCTTTCAGATAGAGCTCGCGGGGAAATTCCCCGGCCTCGTCCCATTGCGCTGCAAAAGGTTCGATCTCGGTGGCCACGAAGCGGCGCAGCATCTCGCGGAATGCCAGGTGTTCCGGTGTGAGAAAGGGGCTGGCCGGTGGCTCGGCAAACCGTTCCGGGGCGTTCATCGGCATCCTCCATATTGGGGGATTTATGGCCCGTTCCGGCGGCTAAGACTTGCGTTAAGCCGCCATGTCTTCTGAAATTATGTCTTCTGAATTATGCCTCCTGAAATTGTGGCAAGGCCAGCTAGTTTTCACAAGACGATAGCCGGTGCGTCCTCCTACCGTTCGGAGCAATTCGCGATGAACCTGAGGGCCTGAAATGGATAAAGCCGTCGTCACCTGCGCGCTCAACGGCGTCCTGACCAATCCCAAGCAGCACCATGTCCCGGTCACCCCGGAGGAGATGGCGCGGGAGGCGAAGGCCGCGTTCAATGCAGGTGCGTCGGTGATGCACATGCATCTGCGCCAGCAGGAGCCCGACAAGGGGCACATGCCGTCATGGGACGTGAACCTGTCGAAGGAAGTCCAGCAGGCGATCCGCGAGGCATGTCCCGGCGTCATTATCAATCACACCACGGGCGTCAGCGGTCCGAACTATCAGGGCGCGCTCGATTGCGTGCGCGAGACCAAGCCGGAAATGGCCGCCTGCAATGCCGGTTCGCTGAATTATCTGAAGGTCAAAGCAGACGGCTCCTGGGCCTGGCCGCCGCATGTGTTCGACAATGCTCCGGACAAGATCCAGAAATATCTCGACGTCATGAAAGTGGCGAAGTCGCTGCCGGAATTCGAGTGTTTTGACGTCGGTATCGTGCGCAGCGTGGCGATGTACAAGCAGAACGGGATGTATTCCGGGCCGCTCGAATACAATTTCGTCATGGGCGTCGCGTCCGGCATGCCCGCCGATCCGGACCTGCTGCCGATCCTGCTCAAGCTGAAACTGCCGGATTCCAACTGGAGCGTCACCGCGATCGGCCGCGAGGAGATATGGCCGTTGCATCTGCGATGCGCCGAACTCGGCGGGCATCTGCGCACCGGGCTCGAAGACACGTTCTATCTCGGCGACGGCACCAAGGTGACCTCGAACGGTCAGCTCATCGAGGGCATCGTCGCCTGTGCGCGCAAGGCCGGACGCGAGATCGCGTCGCCCGACGAGGCGCGGAAGATTCTCAAGCTGATGCACTAACGACAGCCGCAACGGACCGAGAGCCGTGACTGAGACAGGGAGGTTATCATGGGCGATTTGACGGCAACGGGCGGGGTGCCCGGTCCGGGACGTATCGGCCGCGTGGCCGTCGGTGACATCCTGCGTCGTGCCGCATGCCGGTTCCCGAACCGCATCGCGCTGACCGATGGCGCGCGGCAAGTCACGTTCACCGAGATCGAACATGATGCCAACCGCTTTGCCAATTATCTCGCGGCGCGCGGTCTGAAACCCGGCGAGAAGATCTCGACCATCTGCAACAACTCGGTCGAATTCGTCAAAGCGCTGTTCGGCATTCACCGCGCGGGGCTGGTCTGGGTGCCGATCAACACTATGCTTGGCCCGTCGGACATGGACTACATCCTCGACCATGCCGGGGTCCGTTTCGCGCTGATCGACGACAACCTGCATGCGCAGCCGGACCGGCGCGCGGCGCTGGAAAAGCGCGGCGTCGATCTGATCGCGATTGATCTGACCGGCAAGGCAAAAGAGCAGGGCCTTGAGAGTTTCAACGACCTGATCAAGGGACAGTCCATCATCGAGCCGGAAATCGCGTTCGACGACCGCGATCTGGCGATGATCATTTACACGTCCGGCACGACGTCACGGCCGAAAGGCGCGATGCACTGTCACGTCGCCGTGGTGATGGCGGCGATGAGCAACGTCATCGAGATGCATCTCGACCGCAACGACGGTATCAGCGGACAGTTTCCGCTGTTCCATTGCGCCGCGCACGTGCTGCTGCTGACCTATCTCGCGGTCGGCGGCAAGCTTGCGATCATGCGCGGCTTCGATCCGGTGGCCTGTATGGAGGCGATCCAGCGCGACAAGCTGACGGTGTTCATCGGATTGCCGGCGATGTATCAGGCAATTCTCGATCATCCGCGCCGCAAGGAGTTCGATCTCACGAGCCTGCGCACCTGCGTCTACACCATGGCGCCGATGCCGCGGCCGTTGCTGGAGCGGTGCATTGCGGAGCTTTGTCCGACATTCGTGCAGCCCAGCGGGCAGACCGAAATGTACCCGGCGACGACCATGTCGCAGCCCGACCGGCAGCTGGCGCGCTTCGGCAATTACTGGGGCGAGTCGATGATCGTCAACGAGACCGCGATCATGGACGATGAGGGAAACCTGCTGCCACCGGGGCAGATCGGCGAGATCGTGCATCGCGGGCCGAACGTGATGATGGGCTATTACAAGGACCCCGAGGCCACCGCCGCCGCGCGAAAATTCGGCTGGCATCACACCGGCGACCTGGCGCTGATCGACGAGCACGGCGAGGTGCTGTTCATCGACCGCAAGAAGGACATGATCAAGTCCGGCGGCGAAAATGTCGCCTCTGTCAAGATCGAGGAAACACTGCTGGCGCATCCGGCGGTGCTGAACGCCGCGGTGGTCGGCCTGCCGCACCCGCAATGGGGTGAGGCGGTGTCGGCCTTCGTCAAGCTGAAGCCCGGCGCACAGACCGGCGAGGCCGATATCATCGAGCATTGCCGCAAGTCGCTCGGCGGATTCCAGATCCCCAAGCTGGTGCGGATTCTGGACGAGATGCCGATGACCGCCACCGGCAAGCTGCGCAAGGTCGAACTGCGCCAGAAATTCGTCGACCATTTCAACGCAACATCGGCGGCGTGAAAGCAAAGACCATCCATGACGGTGATTGAAAACTCCATTTCCCACGCCAGCGAGACCTATCAGGCCAACCGCGCCGGCATGCTCGCGCAGATTGCGCGGGTCAACGCGGTGGTCGGGCGAACCAGCGCGGCATCGGAACTGTCGAAGAAGCGGTTTCATGAGCGCGGGCAGTTGCTGCCGCGCGAGCGCATCGCGCTGCTGCTCGATCCCGGTGCGCCGTTTCTCGAACTGTCTGCGCTGGCCGGATATTGTCTGGATACGCCTGACCCTGAGAAGAGTATTCCCGGCGGCGGTACCATCGCGGGAATCGGATTTGTGTCCGGCGTACGCTGCATGGTGACCGCGAGCGATTCCGGCATTGAGGCCGGATCGTTGCAGCCGATGGGCCTCGACAAGCGGCTGCGCTCGCAGGAAATCGCGCTGGAGAACAAGCTGCCGTCGGTGCAACTTGTGGAAAGCGCTGGCGCGAACCTGATGCGCTATCGTGTCGAGGATTTCATTCGCGGCGGAACGACGTTCCGCAATCTTGCGTTACTTTCAGCAGCAGGCTTGCCGGTGGTGACTGTGACGCATGGTTCGTCGACGGCGGGCGGCGCGTATCAGACGGGGCTGTCGGACTACATCGTGATGGTGCGCGGGCGCACGCGTGCATTTCTGGCCGGGCCGCCGCTGCTCAAGGCCGCGACCGGCGAGATTGCCACCGAAGAAGAACTTGGCGGCGCGGAGATGCACACCAGCATTTCCGGCCTTGGCGACTATCTGGCGGAAGATGACCGCGAGGCGCTCGGTATCGCGCGGCAGATCATGGCCGATCTCAACTGGGATCGCGCGCAGCCGGAGAGCGGCGAGCCGCCTCGCGAGCCTCTGTACGACACCGAAGAACTGCTCGGCATCATGCCGATGGATCACAAGCGGCCCGTTGACATGAAGCAGGTGATCGCGCGGATTCTCGACGGCTCGGAATTCCTGGAGATCGGCGCGAACTATGGCCCCGCAACGGTCTGCGGCCATGGTCGCATCGGCGGCCAAGCCATCGGCATCATCACCAACAACGGTCCGCTGGACCCGAACGGCGCCAACAAGGCGACGCATTTCATTCAGGCCTGCTGCCAGTCGCGCACGCCGATCCTGTATCTGAACAACACCACGGGCTACATGGTCGGCAAGGCTTATGAAGAAGCCGGCATGATCAAGCACGGCTCGAAGATGATTCAGGCCGTGACCAACGCCACCGTGCCGCAGATCACCATTTATTGTGGCGCCTCGTTCGGCGCGGGCAACTACGGCATGTGCGGACGCGGCTTTCATCCGCGCTTCTGCTTCTCATGGCCGAACGCCAAGACTGCCGTGATGGGCGGTGAGCAGGCGGCGGGCACCATGGCGATCGTCGCGGAAGCCGCGGCCGCTCGGCGCGGCAAGCCGATCGAGCCTTCGAGGCTGGAGGCGATGAAGTCTCAGATCATCGATGTGTTCGAAAAGCAAATGGACGTGTTCGCCACCAGCGGACGGCTGCTCGATGACGGTGTGATCGATCCGCGCGACACCCGTGCGGTGCTGATCAATGTGCTGACGATCTGCCGCGAGGCGGAGCAGCGCAATCCGCAGAAGGTCCAGTTTTCGGTGGCACGGCCATGAGCAAGCTGACGCTGTTTCGCAAGATCCTCATCGCCAATCGCGGCGAGATCGCGCTGCGCGTGATGCGCACGGCGAAGCGACTCGGCTACGAGACCGTCGCTGTCTATTCGACCGCCGACGCGAATGCGCGTCATGTCCGCGAGGCGGATCAGGCGGTATGGATCGGCGAGTCGCAGCCGTCGCAATCGTATTTGCGGATCGACGCCATCGTGGAGGCCGCCAAGGCCAGCGGCGCGGACGCCATCCATCCCGGCTACGGGTTTTTGGCGGAGAACGCGGAATTCGCGAAAGCCTGCCGCGCGGCGGGGCTGGTGTTTATTGGCCCGTCGCCCGAAGCGATCCACGCCATGGGCAACAAGGCCGGCGCGAAGGACATCATGCAGAAGGCGGGCGTGCCCTGCGTGCCCGGCTATCAAGGCGAGGACCAGAGCGACGCCACGATGCTTACCGCAGCGAAGCGCATTGGTTTTCCGGTGATGATCAAGGCGGTCGCAGGCGGCGGCGGGCGCGGCATGCGGCTGGTGCTGGACGAGGCTGCGTTTCCGAATTCGCTGCGTGCAGCGCGCTCGGAGGCGCAGAACGCGTTCGGCGATCCAAATGTCATTCTTGAACGCGCCATCGTTCAACCGCGCCACATCGAAATTCAGGTGTTCGGCGATCGTCATGGCAACGCGATCCATCTCGGCGAGCGCGATTGCTCGGTGCAGCGGCGTCATCAGAAGCTGATCGAGGAAGCGCCGTCGCCTGCGGTGTCGCCGGAATTGCGCGCGCGCATGGGAGCGACTGCCGTCGCCGCCGTCAAGGCCATCAACTATGAGGGCGCGGGCACGCTGGAATTCCTGCTCGATAGCGCGGGCAATTACTACTTCATGGAAATGAACACGCGGCTACAGGTTGAGCATCCGGTGACGGAAGCGATCACCGGGCTCGATCTGGTTGAGCTTCAGTTGCGTGTTGCAGGTGGTGAAGCGCTTCCGCTGACGCAGGACGAGGTGAAGTTCTCCGGTCACGCTATCGAGGTTCGGCTCTGTGCGGAGGATGCCGCGCACGGCTTCATGCCGCAATCCGGGCGCATGCTGCGCTGGCGCGCGCCGTCAGAGTTGCGAGTCGAGGACGCGCTGGAATCCGGCGGGGAGATTCCGCCATTTTACGATTCGATGATCGCCAAGATCGTCAGCCATGGCACGACGCGGGATGAAGCACGCCGCAGGCTGACGGCGGGTCTCGCACAGATGACGGCTTTGGGCGTCACCACCAACCAGTCGTTCCTCGCGCGCTGTGTCGATCATCCGGCCTTCGCGGCGGGGGAGGCCACCACGGCGTTCATCGATGAACATTCATCCGATCTGCTCGGCGTAAAAACCAGCGATGGATTGCATGCCGCCGTCGCAGCACTTCTGGTTCATATCGCGGCGGTTGGGCCCGTTCATGCGCAGCAGCGTCTGGGTCTGGCGCATGGCTACACGATCCCGATGCGTTTTGATCTCGACGGTCATGTCATCGAGCCAACGGTGCGGCGCGAGCGCGGCGACGTGTTCCGGGTCGGGCTTACGGCGTCCGAGCATACGCTGGCGCTGGGCGCGCGCGACGGTGACGTGCTTCAGTTCGCATGTGATGGCGTTCTGGCCTCGGCTACGTTCGTCCGCGAGGGGACGGATATCTATTTCAATTTCGCCGGGACCGCGTCCCATGTGCGCGACCTGTCTCATGCCGCCGTGATGAAAGCGGGCGATGCCGGGTCGGACGGCAAGCTCCGGGCGTCCATGAACGGGCGTGTGGTGTCGGTGCTGGCCAAGGCCGGGGACACTGTCGCCGCCGGCGCGCCGATCATCGTGCTGGAGGCCATGAAAATGCAGCATGTTCACGCCGCCCCGGTATCGGGTAAACTCAAAGCGCTGAACGCCGCGGAAGGCGATCAGCTCACGACCGGGTTCGTGATCGCGGAGATTGAAGCCGCGCAGGACGCGGCGTAGAACGAAATTCAACACTCGTCATTGCGAGGAGCGCTTGCGGCGAAGCAATCCAGTTTCTCTTGACGAAAAGGAACTGGATTGCTTCGCTTCGCTCGCAATGACGTAAGGTTACAAAACTCGGGAGTGGATCGATCATGTCTGACGCAACGGTTTTGCACGACAAGCGCGGACAGGCGTTCTGGATCACGATCAACCGGCCCGACAAGCGCAACGCCCTGAACGCCTCGGTGATTGCTGGTATCGTCGACGGCTATCGCCGTGCCCATGAAGACAATGATGTCCGCGTGATCGTGCTGACCGGCGCGGGCGCCAAGGCATTTTGCGCCGGTGCGGATTTGCAGCCGGGCGCGGGTTTTGCGTTCGATCTCTCGCAGCCCAATCTCGCCTATGCCGACATGCTGCGCGCCGCACAGAACGCGACCAAGCCGACCATCGCCCGCGTCAATGGTGTCTGCATGGCGGGCGGCATCGGTCTTCTGTGCATGACCGATATGGCGGTAGCGTCGGACGATGTTGTGTTCGGCTTGCCCGAGGTGAAAGTCGGCGTGTTTCCGATGCAGGTGCTGAGTCTGTTGCAGACGATCGCGCCGCCGCGCCTGGTGCGCGAATGGTGCTTCACCGGCGAGCCGTTCACGGCATTGGAGGCGAAGGACGCGGGGCTGCTCAATCATGTGGTGCCGGCCGCCGAACTTGACGCAAAAATCGAGTGGCTGGTGGCGCGCCTCATCGACAAGTCGCCGACCGCGATCCGCCGCGGAAAATACGCCATGCGCGCGCTGGCATCGATGTCGTTCGATCAGGGCATCGCCTATACCGAGTCGCAAATCGCGGTGCTGGCCATGACGCAGGACGCGAAAGAGGGCCTCGCGGCCTTCGCGGAAAAGCGCAAGCCGGTGTGGACCGGGAAATAACACGATGACCAAGGTCTGGATCGAAGCCGCGCTGAACGGACCGTGGACCCGGGCGAAGCAGCCGGGCATTCCCGTCGCGGTCGAGGAGATCGTCGCGGACGGCGTCGCCTGTGCCGAGGCGGGCGCGGCGATCATCCACGCGCACGCCTATGACGTGACGACCGGACATCAGAAAGACGACTGGGAAATCTATGCACGGATCATCGAAGGCATCCGCGCCAAGGCCGATGTCATCGTTTATCCCACCATTCCGAGCCCGGCGCTGGGACAGGAGCAGGCGACCAATCGCTTCGGCCACACCGCGGAGCTTGCCAAGCGTGGCCTGATCGAATGGGCGGTGATCGATCCCGGCTCGGTTCACTTCGCGCGGTTCGACGATCTGGCGCACGGCGGAATCTACCAGAACCCGCATGCGGATATTCTTGAGGGCATGCGGATATCGCGCGCTCACAACGTCCATCCGAGTTACGCGATCTATGAGCCGGGTTTTACGCGGTTGGGTGCTGCGCTGGCGGCCATTGCGCCGCCGTCACCGACGCCGATCTATCGCTTCATGTTTTCGGAAGAGTTCGCCTGGGGCTTTCCGCCGCGTGAGGCTTACCTCGATGCGCATTTGGCGTTGCTGGCGGAGGCCGCGCCCGATGCGCCGTGGATGATCGCAGGTCTCGGCGTCGACATCACGCCGCTGATTCCGCACACGGTCGAGCACGGCGGCCATGTCCGCGTTGGACTTGAGGATATTAACTGGGGAAGCACGCAAACCAACGAAGCGCTGGTGAAAGATGCGGTGCAACGCGTCCGCGACGCAGGCGGCGAGCCGGCCACGACGGCTGAAGTCAGAAATGCTCTGCGCGTGATGGATGCTGCGCGGAGACGATCATAGCGTGGGATGAGTTAAGGCAGATGCGATAGAGTCGTCATCCTGAGGTGCGAGCCATCTTCGGCGAGCCTCGAAGGAGGACGGATCATGAAACGCCGTCACCCTTCGAGGCCTCCGCTTCGCTTCGGCATCT
>JAUSAX010000071.1 GCA_030652315.1 Afipia sp.
TGACTACGGCATCGGCGGTGCTGCATCGACCGTGATCTTCATGATCCTTCTGGTGTTCGGCATCATCTACATCCGCGCCTTCCACCCAGAGAAGGAGGTGGCGCGTGGCTGAGCGTCGTTCGGTGTTGCCGAAAGTATTGATCGGGATATATCTGATCCCGACCCTGTTTCCATTTTACTGGATGCTGAAATCAGCGCTGGAAACTCCTGCAGATGTCTACAAGCCACGGCTTTGGCTTGGCAGCTTCACACTGGACAATTTCAGCGCGCTTCTCAAAACGACGAACTTCCTTGTCACGGCGTCGAACAGTTTGCAGGCGGCCTTGATCAGCAGCACGATCGTAGTTGTCTGCAGCGGTCTTGGCGGTTATGCGCTGGCGCGAACGAATTTGCCGCGTAAGGCTCTGGTCGCGCAGATCGTGCTGTTTTCCTACATGTTCCCTGAAGTGTTGATGGGAATTCCATTCTTCGCACTGTTCCAGAAGCTGGGGATGTTGAATTCGATCTCGGGATTGGCGATCGCGCACGTCACGCTCAGCCTCCCATTCGGCCTCTGGCTGATGTGGCAATTCTATCAGGCCTTGCCGAAATCTTACGAGGAAGCAGCGGAGATGGACGGCGCCACTAAATTCCAAACATTTCTTATGGTGATGGTGCCGCTCTCAGTTCCGGCATTGACCGCGGTCTTCATTTTCGCTTTCGCCGCATCCTGGAACGACTTCGTGCTTGGTCTGATGTTGATCCGAGACGATCAGAAATTCACGTTGCCTATCGCCATGAGTCTGTTTGTCCAGCAGATGGAATTGAACTGGGCCGTTATCCAGGCCGCGAACTTCCTGCTCGCGCTGCCCGGTCTGCTGTTGGTGCTATTCGGCCGAAAGTATCTCGTTCGTGGTTTCCAGACCAGCGGCCTTGCTAACTGAGAGCAAAGACATCATGCACAAGCAAGCTTATGACTACATTATTGTTGGCGCCGGATCGGCCGGCGCCGTGATGGCCGATCGCCTGTCCGCAAGCGGTGAACATTCGGTACTTCTACTCGAAGCGGGCGGTCAGGATCGTAACATCTGGATCCATGTCCCACTCGGCTATGGCCGGACGTTCTTCAACCGTACCGTAAACTGGATGTTTGAGACCGAGCCGCAGGGTGGACTGGACGGACGGCGCATCGCACAGCCGCGCGGCAAGGTGCTCGGTGGATCGAGCTCGATCAATGGACTGTTGTATGTTCGCGGACAGCGTGAGGATTACGACGATTGGCGTGATCTCGGTAACCGCGGATGGGGCTACAACGATGTATTGCCGATGTTCAAGCGCAGCGAGGATCAACAGCGTGGAAGCGGGCCTTGGCACGGCACCTGCGGACCGTTGCCCGTCACGGATTTGCCGGAGAAGCATCCGATCGCGGAAGCGTTTATTGCCGCTGGCGTGAAAGCTGGTATCCCGCATAATTCGGATTTCAATGGCGAACAGCAGGAAGGCATCGGTCCTTTTCAGGCTACGGCAAGACGCGGCCTTCGTTACAGCACGGCCAAGGCGTTTCTACGCCGCGCTCTGAAGCGATCCAATATCGATCTCGTTACCCATGCGCAGGTCACGCGCATTCTCTTTGATGGGTTGCGAGCCAGCGGCGTCGCCTTCGTCCGCAACGGCAAGAACGTTCAAGTGGCGGCCAAGCGAGAAGTGCTGCTCTGCGCAGGTGCAATCCAGTCCCCCCAAATCCTGCAATTGTCTGGTGTCGGGCCTGAGACACTGTTGCGCAAGTTCTCGATTCCGATCGTGAAGGCGCTGCCCGGTGTTGGCGAGAACTTGCAGGATCATATTCAGGCTCGCTTCATTTTCGAAACGAAGAAGAAAATCACGCTGAACGACGATATGGCCAATCCTTTGCGCCAGATTCGCATGGGCTTGAACTACATCTTCACCCGCAACGGGCCCCTTGGCTGGTGGGCGGGTCTGGCAGGCGCGTTTCTGAAGTCACGCCCGGAACTCGACCGTCCGGACGTTCAGTTTCATCTGTATCCGTTCAGCACCGATCGCAAGGATCGGCCCGTCCTGCACGCATACTCGGGGTTCACGCTCACGGTGGCTCAGCTTCGTCCGTATTCGCGCGGGTATGTGCGAATCAAGAGCGCCGATCCGCTGGTGGCTCCTGCGATCTCACCGAACTATCTGAGTGATCCGCGTGATGCTGAGGTTCTGGTTGCTGGAATGAAAATTGCCCGTAGGGTTGCGACCGCCGAGCCACTGGCGAGCATGATCAAGAGCGAAAAGGAGCCGGGACCGATTACCCAAAGCGACGAGGAGCTTCTGGCGTTCCTGCGCGCGAAGGCTATGTCGATCTATCATCCGGTCGGTACCTGTCGCATGGGACAAGATGAGAACGCCGTTGTGGATGACCAACTGCGCGTCCATGGCGTCTTCGGTTTGCGAGTCATCGATGCCTCCATCATGCCAACGCTCATTTCTGGCAATACAAATGCGCCATCGATCATGATCGGCGAAATGGGTGCCGAGTTCGTTCTGCGCGACGCCACGTTGCGAAACTCAAAAGCAGCCTGAGCGGCGCAACGGAGAAATTGGTAATGTACCCTGAGCTCGGACTCTATATTGACGGCGTTTGGCTACGTGGTGAGGGCCGCGTTGCCGAACCCGTTATCAATCCCGCGACCGAGCAACCGATCGCTGACCTGTGGCATGCGACCGACGCTGATCTTGAACGTGCGCTCTTGGCGGCAAAACGGTCGTTTGCGGCGTGGCGAAAGGTCTCGCCCTACGACCGCTCGCGTATCTTGCGCAAAGCTGCTGAGATCTTGCGTAGCCGCCGTGATGACGTTGCACTTACGCTAACTCTTGAACAGGGGAAAATTCTCGCGGAATCCCGCGGCGAAGTTGATGCGGCAGTAGACATCATTGAATGGGCCGCTGACGAGGGCAGGCGCGCCTACGGCCGGGTTGTTGCAGGGCGCACGTCTGACATTCGGCAGTTGGTTGTGCCGGAGCCGGTCGGTCCGGCAGCTGCATTCACACCGTGGAACTTCCCTGCAACCACTCCGGCGCGAAAGATTTCGACAGCGCTTGCTGCGGGCTGCCCAATTATCATCAAAGCCGCAGAAGAAACTCCTGGTACCTGCGTCGAGATTGTGCGGGCTTTCGACGAAGCAGGTCTGCCAGCTGGCGTTCTCAATCTTGTGTTTGGAAAGCCTGCATACATTTCGGAGAAACTGATCGGGAGTCCGATCATCCGAAAGATCTCGTTCACGGGGTCCGTTCCCGTTGGCAAACATCTGACTCGCCTCGCGGCTGACGGAATGAAGCGAGTGACGATGGAGCTTGGTGGACATTCGCCGGCGATTGTCTTCGCTGATGCCGATCCGGTCCAAGCAGCCAAAGTTCTGGTTGGCGGAAAGTACCGCAATGCCGGTCAGGTCTGCATCGCGCCGAGTCGGTTCTATGTGGAGAAGAATATCGAGGACGCGTTCGTATCGGCCTTTATCGCCGAAACGAAGAAGTTGAAGCTTGGCGACGGCACTGAGCCATCAAGCACCATGGGCCCGATGGCCAATTCGCGGCGTCTGGACGCCATGGACAGCTTTGTCGGCGACCCGACGCGCGGCGGAGACATTCTGCTTGGCGGGGCGAGAACTGGCAATCGAGGCTATTTCTTCGAACCGACGATCATCCACCGACCGTCGGACGAGTCCCGGCTGATGCGCGAAGAACCGTTTGGTCCGGTCGCACCCGTCTGTCCGTTCGATGATTTCGACGAAGTGATCTCGAAAGCCAATGCATTGCCATACGGCCTGGCAGCATATGTCTTCACGTCTTCCACAAAAACCGCTCTCGCTGCATCCGACGAAATCGAATCGGGCATGGTCGCGGTGAACAGCCTTTCGATGACGCTCACGGAAACGCCGATGGGTGGCGTCAAGGACAGCGGGCAGGGTTACGAAGGCGGCATCGAAGGCATCGAGGGTTACCTCAACCGAAAGTTCATCAGCCTGATGTGACGTGTAGCTCGGTCCAGTTCTGATCCAACCAATTTATATAGATGCGGGAAGCCGCATTCGGAGACTTGAATATGGCATCTGTCGCAATTGAAGCCGTGCGGAAAGCGTATGGGCCTTTAGAGGTCATCCACGGTGCCTCGATCGATATCAACGAAGGTGAGTTTGTTGTTCTGGTCGGTCCGTCGGGATGCGGAAAGTCCACACTGCTGCGGATGATCGCCGGCCTGGAAGGCATCACGGGCGGAAAAATCAGTATCGGTGACCGCGTGATCAACGATGTCCCGCCGAAGGATCGCGACATCGCCATGGTGTTCCAAAATTATGCGCTTTATCCGCATATGACGGTGCGTTCCAACATGGCGTTTTCGCTCAAGCTCCGAAAGACTTCGCCGGACGAAATCGAGACGCGCGTCAATCGCGCGGCAAATATACTCGGCCTGGAACCCTATCTTGCGCGTTATCCCCGCGAACTTTCAGGAGGTCAGCGGCAGCGTGTCGCGATGGGCAGAGCTATTGTGCGCAATCCGAAAGTATTTCTTTTCGATGAACCGCTGTCGAATCTTGATGCGAAGCTCCGCGTCGCGATGCGAACCGAACTGAAAGAACTTCACCAGCGGTTGAAGACGACAATTGTTTATGTGACTCATGACCAGATCGAAGCGATGACGATGGCCGACAAGATCGTTGTCATGCAGGGCGGCGTGGTCGAGCAATTTGGCCCACCATTGGACGTCTATGACCGTCCCGCCAATCTGTTTGTCGCGGGGTTTATTGGGTCGCCGGCGATGAACCAGATCAAGGGACGTATCGACGGTCAGCGGTTTATTGCAGACGGCGGTCCGACATTCGACATCGGCGCGGAATATTCGGCATGGAATGGCCACCGTGCCGTGTACGGAATACGCCCCGAAGACATTATCATTGCCGATGAAGGAACGCCGGCGCACGTCGTCGTGGTGGAGCCGACAGGATCGGAAACCCAGGTTATTCTGCGAGCCGATCAGTTGGATATTTCGGTTGTCTGCCGTGAACGTATTTTGGCGAAACCGGGAGATATTCTTCATCTGAAGCCGGAAATGGCAAAGGCGCATGTGTTCGACGAGAAAACCGGAAGAAGATTGAGCATCAAATAGCGCGGGCAGTAATTGGACTCCGCTTTTGACGCAAAGTGGATTCGCCAATTCTGTTCGCTGAAGATGTTTCGCGCGCAACCAGGATACTCTAGCGATCGTGGCTTTCCTCAAGAGTCTGCCGTCAGTGAAGAATAAGGTTCCCGGTCCCTTCGGGCCTGACGAAAAGCCGGTCTCATTTGTGATGAAGATCGTATCCCCCGCCTTCAGTCCAACAGGCGTGTCTCAGCCAAAATAGTCGTTGAACTGTGGCCAGGTGAGAGCGGCCGTTCGGGCCGTCGAGCCGCACCACGATCCGTTACGACGTAGTCCTGGCGGCCGCCCTCGAAAATCGATCGGGCCTTGCTGGCGCGCTATGGAACACCCTTATGAATATGTGGCCTAAGGCGTGCTCGCGCGGCTAGCCGTACCGTCCGTATTGGGATCCAAGAGAGATATCGCTCTTGTGAGCGCATTTTCATCAACCCTGATGATCGTGCTGTATCGCTGCGTCCCGCGGGGGTGGCCGACGATTCGGGCCTACCCTTGGCGCATCGATAATGTTGCGGACGCCTCAGGCTGCACCCCGATGCTTTCTATGGCGACAAGGGCGGGATCATCTTTGAAGTCGAAAAATCGAAGCCGATCGCCTGCGCGCAGTCCAAGGACTGCGGCGCCCAGCAGCGACAACACTGATAGATGAATCCGTTCGTTGCTAAAGTCTTGCGGCAACACCAGTACCTTGCTTTCGCTTCTCGGCTGGTTGCTTGCGCGATATGTCACCCAGTTGTTGAGCCGGACAACGTCAGACGGCACGTCCCTGTCGTCGCATACATGGGCGCGATCGACCTCGGACATCAAGAACGAGCTCACGGGATGTCGATCTCTCAAGGCATCGGCGACGAGTGCTTCAAGGCGCAGGTGATCTTGTAACGGCAGGATGATGGGGGGGAGGATTTCGCGCATGAGTGGCTCCTGCATCTGTCTTGTGAGATATGTCGAAGAATGACGCTAGACGGGAGAATCGCCCTCAATCTGAATGGCTCCGCAGTCTGAAGGGCGATCTCGCAGACAAAGTCGGTAGTGTAGCTCGCATGGCGGTTCAGGATGTCCATCTGCGCCTGGGTCGAATGTCTGCTGTGCGCATCGATCAAGGCGAGACGTCTTGTGATCATCGCCGTGGCCGCGTTGGATGTAGGTCTATTGCTTCGAAGTAGCGGCGCGAGTATCGCGGGATGTTCTGGCGTGAACGGCCATCGGGAAGCGCATCGGCTCAAGACACATGATTGCATAGGCTTCCGCAGGCGAGCGCGCCTCGCGCAGTGCGTCGCGCAAGAATTTTCTGCGAAACATTCTGGAGACCCAGGCCAGGGTTGGCAGAAATTTCTGGGTATCGCGCTGAGGCCAAAGCAGTACAAAAAGCAGATCAACCTGCCTGGCGTCCGGCGCATCAAAGTCGATCGGCTCGGCCAACCGCGTCAGGGACGCGACCGGATACGAGAGCTCGTTAAGCAGGGTGTGAGGAATGGCGACACCCTTGCCCAATGCTGTTGGTCCAATTTTTTCGCGAGAGAGCAAGCCGGAAAGAATCGTCCTTTCCGTCATGCCGGTACGCTGCGCCAAACCAACAGAAATCTTCGTGAGGGCAGGTCGCTTGCCTTTGGCAATAACGTTCAGCGCGATGTCACTCTCTGACAGAAGGTTTTCAATCATCGTGATTTTCCTTGCGGAGGTCGCCCAGCGCTCGTCAGAGGCCGTGACATAACCAACTTTCGGTTCTTGAACGGAACGGGTTTGGGAGGGCGACCGCAGATCGAAAGGGAGCTGCGCATTGATCCAGAGTCATTTGTAAGTTGTCATCAGCGCAATCCAAATAACCAGGAGAAAAGCAGTACACACGGTAGCCGCGATTTCTCGTCGTTTTGAGTTCCTGTTGGCGCGAACAGCTTTGACGGTCACGACTTTGATTTGACCGTCAAAATCGACATATGGCATGCGCGAGCCCTGAGGCAGCCCTACGAGGGCCGCTCCGATTGGCGACAACACCGACAAATGGGTGTCGGCATCAATGCAATTTTCCGGAAGAACCAGAAGCCGCCGCTGAACGATGCTTGATTCGTCGACGGAGAAAGTGATCCAGCTATTGACGGAGACGGCGAACGCAGGTGGATCCCCGCCATCGTAAGGATTGGCGCGGTTCAATTCCGAAAGCAGGAAGTACGCTGCGGGATGACCGGCGCTTTCCGCTGAATCGGCGAGCCGCTGAAGACGGTGTAAGTCGGGTGTCCAGATCTGCAGTGGAGGCGGGGCCCAGCGGACGACGTTCATCTAACTCTCCTCGCATTAGACCGGGTGAAACTCGCGGTGATGATTATCGGTACCAGCGATGCGGCGAGCGCCTTGGGCGGGGTGGCCGCACGCTGCCTGATGTGAGTCTTCGGTCTGGATTGTACTTGCTGAAAACAAATACGACCCAGGCTGCGAGCAGCAGTGACGCGCCTATTATAACGCCCATGGTGTTTTCCTCCCTTCGCCGCTTGTCGGCTCCAGCAGGCGAGAGCGATCCATGCGCAACGTCGATTGAATGACGATGCAGCCGGAGTCTCGCACGCAAATGCGCCTGTGGCTGAAGCCACACGCGTGATCGAATCTAGAGTTTTGAGTTGGATTCTTGGTCTATCCCGGACAGCGCGAACGTGCGCGCTGCCGGGTCAGCGTCCTGACAGGAGCTGACCAGCGCGCAAATGTGATTGCCAACAATGTGAATCGCGGACCATTCCTGAAACCTATGGTCTCATGAAGAAAAGTCAATCTCGACCGTCGATACAATTCGAGGGCGTCACCTAGATACCTGCCGCGAACGGAAGATCTCGATGCTGCGTTTCTGGCTGGGATGAATTTGCGAATGGCAGTCGTCGGGATCAGGCCTGAAAGAAACGTGCAGCGGCAAAAGGGCGCGGTGCTCGCCGGCTGACTTGAATAAATTCTGAATCCCACCACCTTAGCGCTATGAGCATTCTGGCCCACCATCAAAGGCGCATTTATCGCGCGGGCTGCCTGCAAATTGGCAGGTGACCCGGGCAGGCTTTAAGCCGCCCGGGGTCGAGAGTTTCATTCCCAAAACAGCATTCGTTGAGCGGATCGGCACGTCAGTGCTTCTGCATCCGCGTCCATGACTACCCAACCTCTGGAATTCCAGAGCGTTTGGCATGGCCATTTCATGCAAAGGATCACGACTATGCGTAGCATTCACACGTCGGCGTATGTAGCGACCCCGCGTCGAAAGAACTTCGACACGATGTTTATGGTTCTGTCGGCGCTCGGCACCTGTGGCGTCATACTTTTGTATCTGGCGGCGTCGGGAGCCTTCAACTGACCGCGATCCGCTTTCGGATCAGAAGCAGGGTTGCCGATCTGGCAACCCGCGACGTCTGGACTGACAGCTGAACAGCTGTCGCTGTCTGCAAATTCGATGACAACAAGACGCCGTCAACTGGCATCGCATCTGGCGTTCCAGTTGACGGCGTTTGTGCCGTTGAACGGCGCTGTTGCGATAAGACATGAGGCATGATGTTCGACGAAACGGTGATCATTCTGACGAGAATTCTGGTCGCATCCGCGATCGGCGCGGCCATTGGCTTCGAGCGAAGCTTTCACGGGCGCCCTGCCGGCTTACGGACCCACACGCTCGTCTGTGTCGCGTCCGCGCTTCTGATGCTTGTTACCGTGTTCCAGACGGGATGGGTCACGAATGTTCCTGCCGATGCAATTCGCACGGATCCGACACGCATGGCGCAGGGCATCATGACAGGGATCGGATTCCTCGGAGCAGGCGTCATTTTCAAGGAAAGCCCCACGGTGCGTGGCCTGACGACGGCGGCGTCGATCTGGGTCACCGCAGCAATCGGTATCCTTGTCGGCATTGGATTCTACGTTCCCGCGATTGCCGGAGCCACTGTCACGCTGATCGTGCTGTCTGGATTTCGCGCGCTCGAAAAATATCTGCCTCGCGAATTCTATGTGGACCACAAGATCAAGTTCAAACGTGAAAACGTGATTGCGGAGACATCGGTGCGTGAGTTGATTGGAGCCCACGGCTTCAAGATCGCGAACCTCTCGCAGCATCTCATGAATGACGGGCAGACGTTCGAGTACCGGATGATCATCAAGGGCAAGAATCTCCGGAACACTGAAAAGCTGTCGCGGCACTTGAGAGGAGTGAAGGAGATTCTGGAGTTCAGGATTGTGCCCGTCAACGGGTGAACGCGCGTTTGCATTCCAACGTCATCAACCGTGGAGGTTTGTCTATGAAGAACGATCTCATTGTCACCACCGAGGATTCTTTCATGGAGGGCGCAATGTCGTCGTTCCCCGCCAGCGATCCTCCGTCCTATATGGCAGGGACCGCGATTTCGGGAGCACCGCCCGCGAAGCTGAAAATGCGGAAGCCTCGCCGCGCCTCGATTCGCCGTGCGCTTGCCATGCGACGCAAATCACCGAAAGCGAAGGCGTGAACAGACAGCTTGCGCGAGGGCCGCATGAAGCACGCGCATTCGATTTGCGAGCGTCACTGACCCGTCTGCAGCGCAGGCAGCAACAAGAATCCGGGATTGCCATAGGAGAGAGATGTGCAGGATACGTTGAACTTTACCGAGCGCATTGGACTTGATGACCGGGAGACCAGTCGGGCGAAGAGTGTAGTGCCGGCGTTCGATGCGGGCGCGCCGGTTGTGCGCGACGGATTTCGCTTCGCCGGTACGCATCTTTTGCTTGATCTGTGGAACGCCCGGTCACTGGACGATGTGGAGGCCATGGAGCAGGCATTCCGCGCGGCGGTGGATGCCTCCGGCGCCACTCTTCTCAATCTTCATTTCCATCGTTTTACGTGTGGCGGAGGGCTGTCTGGCCTGGCCTTGCTGGCGGAGAGCCATATCTCGATTCATACCTGGCCCGAGCATTCATTCGCGGCCGCCGACATATTCATGTGTGGCGGTGCCCATCCATATCAGGCGGCTCAAGTGTTGAGGGACGCGCTGCGGCCCGAGTTCATTTCGATCAGCGAGCACCGGCGGGGGATTCAGCAATGAAGTGGTTTCAGGAACAGCTCTATCCCGGATTCTCCCAGTGCATTGCCGTCACGACCAGCCTGTTCGAAAAGCGGACGCAATTTCAGAAAGTGCAAGTTTTCGAAACGCCCGTGTTTGGAAGAGTGCTGGCGCTTGACGATGCAATCCAGATAACCGAGCGTGACAATCACATCTATCATGAGATGCTTGTGCATGTTCCGATGTTCGCACATGGCGTCGTCAAGGATGTTCTCATCGTGGGAGGCGGCGATGGCGGCTGCCTGCGCGAAGTGCTCAAGCATCCGGTGGATTCGGCCACAATGGTCGAGATCGACAGCGAGGTCGTCGAATTGTCGCGGCGTTTCTTCCCCGAGGTATCCGGCGGTGCATTCCTGGACGATCGCGCGGACATCCTGATTGACGATGCCTACAGATATCTGGCTGAGGAAAAGCGGCGCTTCGATCTCATCCTGATTGACTCGACCGATCCTGTGGGGGCTGCGGCCAAACTGTTCACCCAGGAGTTCTATCAGAGATGTTTCCTGCGGCTTCGCAGCTCGGGGATGATTGTGATTCAGAGCGGTTCACCTCCGTTTCGGACTGAATCGACCGAGGCTGACGCGCGGCCGTTTTTGTCGGTGTTCGGGCAGTTGCAGGACTATATTGCTCCGGTGCCCAGCTATCCGATGGGGATGATTGCCCTCAGGGGCGCATCGATGGCGGGGGATTCGCTGTCGCCATGCATCGAGTCGATCCGTGCGCGGGTCGAAAAGCTGGCAATCAGCACGAAATATTACGAGCCGGGAACGCACCGGGCGGCGTTCGAATTGTTGCGGGGAGGCCGGGCCATGGTCGTTGCCGGACAACAAACTCTATCGCTCTGATACGGGGGTGTTTCGCGGAGAGATGGTAACGACGGTCAGTTTGCGGTTCAAACCAGCGTCGTCGGTCCAGTCGATGGTTTGTCCGGGACCAAGGCCCAGTAAGGCGCTGCCAAGCGGAGACAACACCGATATGGCCAGCGGTGTCTCGACATCGCCCGGGAGCACAAGCACGCCGTCGGATACGGTGTGGGAATTGTGGTCGATGAACTTGAAGCGGGATCCGAGGGTGACAACAGATGCGGTTGCTTCCTCGGCGACGATGTCGGACCGTTCGATTTCCTGACGCAGGAATTCGATTGTCGGTGATTGCGACAGGGTGGTCGCGACAAGGCCGGACAGCCGGTCATGATCCGCACGCGTCAACACAATGGCCGGTCGGGATTGTGATACTGATACATTGCTCATGGCTTCACCTCCCGGTCATGTCGATATCTGTAAGTTAGTCATGCTGACTTCATCCGCAAGCGCGGCAGTTGAACCGGGGTGCGATTGTTACGCGTGCCGGCCCAGCACGATGTCTCTCAGGACGACCGCGTCGTTGTGAAGCTCATCGTGAGCCGCAAAGACCAGCGTGATCCGGCCTGCGCGGGCAAGTGCGCACAACTCGTCGAGCAGATCGCTGTGCTTGCCGATCTCTTCGGAATAACGGGTTCGGAATTCCTGCCAGCGATCAGGGTCATGCCCGAACCATTTGCGCAACGCGGTGCTTGGTGCGATGTCCTTGGTCCAGCGGTCGATGGCGGCATCGGCTTTTCTGACGCCGCGGGGCCATAAGCGATCGACCAGTATGCGAATGCCGTCGCTGGCATCCGCTGGATCATAAGCTCGCTTGAGCTTGACATTTGCCGCGGCGATTTTCTTGCTCATGGGCATCACTCCGAAGGGTTGGATGGTCGTGAAAACCGCTCGGCTAGTCCGTGCTCACGCCTCGCGAAGGGCCCGGCTGAACGTTCGTGGCGCTGGTGGTGAACGTGGAGTTGTTGGTGTTCTTGGCCGATGGCGGCGTGTTTTGTCCCGATATAGCAATCGTTCCCAAAAGGATGCCGTAGATCAGCCACATCATGAACTGGCTTTCGTTGTTGTCGATGTGGCGTGAGAACGTCTCTGGCCTCCGCGATGACGGCAGAAGCTCAATCAGTCGGCCCGCCAGCAGGCTTGCCTCCGAAGGCGACCAGCGATTGCTGTCGGTCTTCCAGATCGTTGATGCAAGGCTGTTCGTGGCCTCGTCTTTCGAAAGTTGGCTCAAACGTGCCGCTTCCTGCCATGGGTCCATGTCCCGTTGCGCAAGTACGGAGACAACGCTCAGCGAAACCTCATCCTCTTCGCCAAGAAGTGCGAACAAAAAACGATCGAACTCCGAAGTGGTTTGCGATAGCCCGGTCATCG